>JAYTIG010000360.1:0-1517 GCA_043731995.1 Hyphomicrobiales bacterium | reverse complement strand
GCATCGTCAAAACCGCTGGCGTGGATGAATCGATTTTGAAATTCGCGGGCCCTGCGGTGGTGTTTGAGTCACAGGATTCCGCTGTGGCGGGCATTCTCAATGGTGATGTGAAGGCCGGTGATGTAGTGGTGATCCGCTATGAAGGGCCGCGCGGTGGTCCGGGCATGCAGGAAATGCTCTATCCCACCAGTTATATCAAATCCAAGGGTCTGGGCAAAACCTGTGCACTTGTTACCGATGGCCGGTTCTCGGGTGGCACTTCGGGCCTTTCAATCGGCCATGTCTCACCTGAGGCGGAAGAAGGCGGATTGATTGCGCTGGTGGAATCTGGCGACCGTGTTGAGATCGACATCCCCAACCGCAAAATTCATTTGGCGGTGGCGGATGATGTATTGGCCCAGCGCCGCACCGCGCAGGAAGCGCGTGGCAAAGCGGCCTATACGCCTGCCAAAGCCCGCCCACGCAAGGTTACGACCGCGCTGCGTGCCTATGCGGCCTTTGCCACATCTGCCGCCAAGGGTGCCGTGCGTGACGTGCCCTAAGTCCTAAAGTTGCGGCGTGGCCTGATCTGCCGATTTGAAGTATTTGCGAGCGTGAGCGATGAGTTGGCCATCTGACGGATGGTCGACAGTTTCCACTGCAGCAACCTTTTTGGCCAGCTGCGGGTCATGCTTTTGCATGTGGTGCATCAATTCCACTTTGGCATTGGCAGGACCAGTGATCAATATCGCCCCGGCGTCGGCCACGGCTTGAGTCACTTCATGCAAATATGCCTCGCCAGTCTTGGCGTGACCACTGCCCATCGTATTGGCGTGGTGATGAATGTGGCGCTCAGGGTTGTCGGGCTTGATCACCTTGTGGTCAGCTTCATCCTTGTTGAAGTGAAAAATCTTGGCTTCCTTGTGGTCAATCCAGATCACGGCATGAAAATGGGCACTCATCAACTTTCTCCTTGTTGGGAAGAAGCCTAGTACCCCGGCCAGAAACGACATTGATCCTGGTCAAGTTCTGGGCTTGATCTGCCGCATTTCGGAAACCACCCGGCGCAAACCGTGCAATTGATCCAGAAGGTGCAAGGCAACGCTGATCCCAGCCTGATTAACACCCAAGTCTTGATTGAGTTCCCTGATCAATTGGGCGCGGGCAACGTCTGCATCTGTATAGGCTTCATCACTCGCCTCATGCAGGGGCACCAGCCATTGCTCCGACAGCCATGTCTCCAAGGTTTGCTCATCAATATTTGTGCGGACGAGAAACTCGGTGCGCTTCAGAATCATGATTGAATCTCCCTACGCGGGTCGTCTTCTGGGCTCGGCATCCAGCCCTTCAGGAAGTCATTGAGCTGCTGGTCCGGCCGCTTGGGCAGAACCACGCGCAGCTTCACCAAAAGATCGCCTTTGCCCGCGACACCTTTGCCCTTGAGGCGCAGCTGGGTGCCAGAATTGGAATTGGCGGGGACATTTAACATCACCGCGCCACCTGGTGTTTGAACGCGCACGGGGCCGCCCAAAGCGGCT
>JAYTIG010000359.1:0-1522 GCA_043731995.1 Hyphomicrobiales bacterium | reverse complement strand
ATGGCCAATCGCTGGAAGATGCGCAGCTGGCCAAGAAGCGCCACATCGCCGCCAAACTGAACATCAAGCCGGGCATGAAGGTTCTGGACATCGGCTCCGGCTGGGGCGGCATGGGGCTTTATCTGGCCGAGATGTGTGGTGCCGATGTCACCGGTGTTACGCTTTCAAAAGAACAATTCGCATTGTCCAACCAGCGCGCAAAAGAACGTGGGCTTGAGAACAGAGTGCGCTTCCTGCTGCAGGATTATCGGCACCTCACAGAGAAGTTTGACCGCATTGTCTCAGTGGGCATGTTCGAACATGTGGGTGTTGGGCATTATGGCGAGTTCTTCAAGAAATGTTCGGCGCTGTTGAAGCCCGATGGCACGGCACTGCTGCATTCCATCAACCGCTCTGATGGGCCGGGGGCCACGAGTGCATGGATCAAGCGCTACATCTTTCCGGGCGGTTATGTCCCAGCCCTTTCAGAGGTTGTGCCGCATTTGGAGCGCCATGGGCTCTATGTGACTGACATTGAAATTCTGCGCCTGCATTACGCCAAAACGCTGCGTTTCTGGCTCGACCGTTTCATGGCCAACCGGGACAAGGCCAAGGCGCTTTATGATGAGCGCTTCTGCCGCATGTGGGAATTCTATCTGGCTGGTTCAGAATGTTCTTTCCGCTTTATCGGCATGAACAACTTCCAGATTCAATTTGGCAAGGATCAACATCACCTGCCCATCACGCGTGACTATATGATCACCGAGGAAGCGCGGCTGAAAGGCGTTGAAGCGAAATCGCCTAACTATAAGCCGCAGATGATTTTGGCCAGTGTTGAGAAACCAACAGCCATGAAGACTCAACCGAAGCGGCGGTCCAGCCAATCACGGGCACGGAAGGCTGCACCCAGCAACGGCAGGAACCACGTATTGCCACGGTAAAACGGGCTGATCGGGAATTCTTCACGGTCGTAAGCACAAACCTTGTTGGAGCGCGCGATAATCTTGCGCGCCGTCTGATGGCCGAGATAACTCAACATCGCAATGCCTGAGCCATTGCAGGCCAGCGCATAGTGAAGCCCATCGAGCTTGCCCATGTGGGGCATTTCATCCAGCGCGAAAGCCACATTGCCTGTCCATGAATGGGTGATCTTTGTTCCTTCAAGTTGCGGAAAGCGATCGAGCATGAACTGATAAAGCAAGGGTGCTGTTTCGCGCGGGTCGGTGAAGCCAAATTTGGCGCGGCCACCAAAGATCATGCGCCTGCCGTCAGGCGAGAGGCGGTAATAGGTGAGCACACGGCGCGTGTCGGCGATCGAGCGGTTCTTGGGCGAAAGGGATGCGGCCAAATCCTCTGGCAGTTCCTCAGTGGCGATAATGTAGGATCCGATGGGCACAAGCCGGCGCTGAAATTGCGGGGTGGCACTGCCCGTATAGCCATTGGTGGCGATCACCACATCACGCGCGCGCAAGGCCCCGCGCGAAGTGTGCAGGCTCCACGTCTGGTCGGCATTTTTTGAAAGTGATTGCAGTTCAGTTGTTGC
>JAYTIG010000358.1:0-1523 GCA_043731995.1 Hyphomicrobiales bacterium | reverse complement strand
CAAGACCTTGAGCTGCTGAGGTGTGAGTTGACGCAGCTTGTCCAGAACAGGCTCGGCCTGATGGTCAATGGGTTGCGGATTTGTTTCCGTTGCGGGAAAACTGGTGGCGCCGCCGAGCAGGTCAGAAACAGCTTGCAAGATGGATTGGCGGGATTGGCTTTTGCGAATAAATCCGCTGGCGCCCGAAACTTTTGCCTTGGTGATCAGTCCGGCTTCTTCGGCCGCACTGATTACAGCGATTTGGCAATCCGGTGCATGACGGCGCAGCTGGGAAATGCCATCAAAGCCCATTGCATCAGGCATGCGCAAATCCATCAGCACAAGATTGAAGTGGTTTTTTTCCAGCTTTTCATAAGCGGCCTTGAGTGAACCAGCCGTTTCAATCTGGGCCCTGGGATAGCCGTGGGACAAAGCCGATTGAAGGGCTTCAAGAAACAGCGGATGATCGTCAACGATTAGGAATCGTGGATTGCTCCCCGGCACTGGCATGGCATTTCCTCTTGATTTGTGGGCCAACTCTTGTGGCCCTTCAAATCGTATTCATTGTTCGTTGTGCAGAAAGCTTGAACTTCCGCACCTTGACTATGCATCAACCGAGCCTGCTTTGCCAGCGAGCTTGAATTGCAGGTTCATGCTCAAATGGCGTTTTCAATGGCCAAGCCAAACAACCCACACCGCGCGCTATTTCTTGCCCGGTTTGGCTTTCACGCCCGTGGCCTTTCCTGGCAACGCCAAAACCCTGTCCGTATCATCAATCAGCGCCAGTGATGCGCGGCGGGCGCTGGTGGGGTTCTGATCGCGGATAGCGGCAAGGATTGCCCCGTGAAGATCCAGCGCCATGGAATAGCGCGGGTTGGCATCAGTGGTGAATTTGAAAAGCGATGACAGGTTTTCCTCAATCAGAAAACCCAGCGGGTTCAACAATTCATTGTTGGCGGCAGCCAGGATTCCACGGTGAAAGGCCACATCCGCGGCCACGATTTCGGTCGAGACCTTGGCCGCCTTCATTCTGCCGAAGGCCACGGCAATCGCGTCCAACTGGTCTACCGTGCGCTTAAGCGCAGCAAGTTCCACGATTCCGGGCTCGATATGGCGGCGGAATTCCTGGGTGGATTGCAGGAAGGCTTTTTTCCCCAAAGCCGCGCCATGCCAAGCCAAAACATCCCTATCGAGCACGTTCCAGGCATGCCGGGCATTGACCACGGTGCCAATCTTGGGCCGTGACGATATCAGGCCTTTGGCCTGCAGAACTTTCATACCCTCGCGGATGGCGGTGCGGCTGGCGTTATAGACACGGCCCCATTCCGCTTCGTTGGGCAGCATCGAGCCTGGCGGAAATTCGCCGCTGCATATGCGTTCGCCGATCTGGAATGCAATTTCAGCATTGAGATTGCGCCCATTGCGGGTTCTTGATGTGGTTAGTTTTGGGGTCGTGCTTTTATTTATCATACAAATCTTGACAGCCTTGAAGGACAGCTTATGTTGCGCCGCTGGGCGTGGCAAGCCTTGGCGGCTTGCTGCCC
>JAYTIG010000357.1:0-4246 GCA_043731995.1 Hyphomicrobiales bacterium | reverse complement strand
TTGATGAAAATGATGCGCTCACGCAGCAGGCGCGACGGCAGGTCATAAACCCGCTCGCCCCGGCTTTCCTGTTGAATAACGGAAGGCCAAAAACTGGCTGTAGGGGCGATATTGAATGGGTCGTGCATGGATAGGCCTTTCAGGTGAATCACTGCGTTCTGACACCATAGATAGGGGTGGTCAGGCAGAAGTGAAAGGGGGGCCGCAATCGACCTTAATGCACAGTCTTGCCCCGTGCCACCTGCGCAGCATCAGCGAGTTTTTCCATATTCTCATTGTTGCGCTTTGTGGCCGCCTCGAAGCGATCCTCGAAATTGGCGAGATTCTTCTTCGGCTCCTGATAGAAGGCCGTGAACTTCATTATGCGGATCAGGAAGCGCAGAAACGCGCGGCCAGGCCATTTCATCGGGCGGTCAAAATCAAAAATCAGGATCACGCGCTCGTCGCTTGTGCTGTTCCACACTTCATGCTCGTAAGTGTCATCCAGCACGAAAATCTGGCCGGGTTTCCAGATGCGATATTCGTTATCAACGCGGATGCGGCAGCTCTCCGCATCCTTGGGGATGATCAACCCCAAATGGGCTCGCAAAATGCCTTTTGACACGCCTTGGTGCGGCGGAATGTGATAGCCCGGTGAAAGAATCGAGAACCATGAAATCTGGAGTTTCGGAACCTGCTCCAGCAACGATGTGGTGAAAGGCGCCTGGGCACAATTCTTTTTGAGTTGTTCACCAAAGCCATAAAGAAAGAAGGTGCGCCAGTTCTTGCCTTTGGCGATCTTGTCCTGGTCAGGCGATACTTCCTGAAATGCTGGAATCTCCTCGCGGTTTTTCAAAATAACTTGCACTTCATCCCTGATCTTTTCCCAATTGTCAGAAAAAATCTGCAGAAACGGAAAATCTTCGTTGCGCATGAAAGGCCGGTCTTCAACCAGACCCTGCCGGCTGAAAAACCCGCTTACAACCCGCGTGGTCTTTTCACCCAAATTATAAACTGTCTGCCGCCGCCATTGGCGATAGCGGGCCATCAGGCCTGTTTGTCCCTGCGCATCACTCATCGGATTTGAACCGTTCCTCTTCGGGGAGGCAGTCTAGCAGCCTTCACGCATTGTAACCATACTGAAATATAATCCGCACCTGCATACTGTTGCCCGACGGAACCCGCAAGCTGCCCACGTCCAAAGCCCACGGGAACTGGAAAGAAACAAGCCCATGACCATGAATGCCAGCTTTGCCCTGCAACGTTTTGGCCTTGGGGCCCGCTTTGATCTCTCCGCCTCTGACCGCACCGCCATGGATCAGGACCCGCGCGCTGCCCTGAAAGCAGAACTTGTGCCAGAGGTTGCAAAACTTGATTCCCCAGACTTGCCTTCCAGCGCGGAAGCACTGGTGGCGGTCATGGAACAGCAAAAGGCCAAAAAGGCCATGCGCGAAGAAATTGCGGCGGCAGCAAAGCCTGACATAGCCGCTGCAAATCAACCCATGGCAACCGCCCCGCAGCCAACGCCTTCGCAACCGACCGATCCGTCCGTCCAGAAAATGAATGTGCAGCGCGATATCTTCCTTGATGAAGCCCAGGCCCACTTCAATAAGGCCTTCACGGACAAGACAGGGCTGATCGAAAGGTTGGTGTGGTTTTGGTCTAACCACTTCGCCGTTTCCGTCACCAAGGGCCAGCAGGTGCGGGCCACCGCCGGAAGTTTTGAGCGCGAGGCCATCCGCCCCCATGTGTTGGGCCGTTTTGTCGACATGTTAATGGCGGTTGAGCAGCACCCAACCATGCTTTTCTATCTCGACAACCGCGATTCCTTTGGTCCTGACTCCAAGGCAGGCCAACGGCGCCAAAAGGGCCTCAATGAAAATCTCGCCCGCGAAATCATGGAGCTGCACACCTTGGGTGTGAACGGCGGCTATGCTCAGGCTGATGTCACGTCACTAGCGCGCGTCATTACCGGCTGGACATTTCCGAACCTTAGCAATGATCGCGCAGAGCCGGGCAAGTTCATCTTTAATCCCAATGCCCATGAACCCGGCGCTTTCAAGCTTCTCGGCAAAACTTACGCTGCTGCTGGCCAGGCCCAAGGCGAGGCCGCCTTGCATGACCTTGCATTCCATCCTGCCACGGCCAGGCACCTCGCTTTCAAGTTTGCACGGCACTTTGTGGCTGATGAACCACCGCCCAATTTGGTGGATAAACTCACCAGTAATTTCCTCACCAAGGGTGGTGATCTGAAAGCCTTCACCGAAACCCTGCTCACGGCAGATGAATCATGGGATGGCGCAGCCAAGAAACTTCGGCAGCCGCAAACCTATCTCATTGCCGCAAGCCGGGCGCTCAATCTCTCACCTGATAGGCCCCAGCCACTGTTGGGCGCATTGAAAGCGCTGGGCCAACCACTGTGGGAGCCTTCCGGCCCCAACGGCTTTGGTGACACGCAAGCAGATTGGGCCTCGCCCGAAGGCATCAAGATGCGCCTCGGCTATGCCAGCCTGATGGCATCGCAGAGCCATGTTGCAGGAAATCCAAGCGAAATTCTGGCCCAACTCTATGGCGATGCCCCCTCGCCCGAAACCAAGCAGGCCGTGGCCCGTGCCGAGTCGCGCCAACAAGGGCTGGCATTGTTGCTCATGTCGCCCGAATTTCAACGTTGCTGAAGAGGAAATGCGCAATGCTCTGTGAAACCCCGTCCCTCTCACGCCGCAGATTGCTTGGGCTATCAGGAAGCCTTGTCGCTTCGGCTTTCATCCCGCACTTTGCGAGTTCCGCCGGCGCGCGCGATCCACGCTTCATCGCCATCATCCTGCGCGGCGCAATGGACGGCCTCTCTGCCGTGGCCCCCTTGGGCGATCCTGATTATGCTGGACTGCACGGCGACCTGGCACTCACCTCATCAGGCGATGTGGCAGGCTTGAAACTCGACAGCTTTTTCAGCCTCAATCCCGCAATGACGAATTTCTTCCGGCTCTTTGGCAAAGGCCAGGGCGCTGTGATCCACGCCACAGCGACTGGCTATCGTGACCGCAGTCACTTTGATGGGCAGGATGTTTTGGAGAGTGGTTACGCCGGGCCAGGCCGGACGGACTCTGGCTGGCTGAACCGCGCCATCGCTGCCCTGCCGCAAGGGCAGATGATCAGCCCGCGCTCCAGCCTCGCGGTTGGCAGCGTTGCACCATTGGTGATTCGGGGGCAGGCACAAACACTGGGATGGGCACCCGCCAACACCCCAACGCCAGGCGATGATCTTTCGCGCCGCCTGCTTGATCTTTATGCCCATACCGATCCGTTGCTGGGCGATCTGCTACGCGCGGGGTTGGACACTCAGAAACTCGCCAGCGGTGCCATGGAAAGCATGAATAAACAGGACAAACCCGGCGACATGGTGCTTGCTGCACGCGGGGCCGCACACATCATGGCGGCCAATGACGGCCCACGCATTGCAGCGCTGGCCTTTGACGGTTGGGACACCCATGAGAATGAAGGTGGCGCGAAAGGCCGTCTCTTCAATCTGCTCACCGGCCTTGATGGCGCGCTGGCAGAATTCGAGCAAGGCCTGGGCGAATCCTGGAACCAAACCGCCATTGTGGTGATGACGGAATTTGGCCGCACCGCCGCGATCAATGGCACCGAAGGCACGGATCACGGCACAGGCACAGTCGCTTTCCTTGCAGGTGGTGCAATCAAGGGGGGCCGCGTCATTGCCGATTGGCCGGGGCTGAAAGCATCAGCTCTCTACCAAGGCCGCGACCTCAACCCCACGACTGATTTGCGCAGCGTATTGAAGGGCCTGCTCGGCGATCATCTGGGCCTTGGTCAACAAGTCCTGAGCAGCCAGGTCTTTCCAGACTCGGCATCTGCAAGACCTGTGCTAGGTTTGATCAGCGCATGAAAATGCCGCCGCGCTCTTCAGCCCGGCGGCTCTAAATTCCGCGCCCGGAAGAAGTTAAGCGCTGTCTTCCATTTCTTCTTCTTCGACCATCTTCTTGAGTTCATCGCGGGTCACGGCCTTGTCCGTCACCTTGGCCTTGCCCAGGATCACGTCCACAACCTTCTGTTCGAAGATCGGGCCACGCAGCTCAAGCAGAGCGCCGGAATTCTTGCGGTAGAAATCAAACACCTGACGTTCCTGACCGGGGAACTGGCGGGCGCGGGAAATAAGCGCTTGTTGCAGTTCCTGGTCGGTGATGGTCACACCTTCCTTTTCGCCAATGGTGCCCAGCACAAGGCCAAGGCGAACCCGGCGCTCGGC
>JAYTIG010000356.1:0-4249 GCA_043731995.1 Hyphomicrobiales bacterium | reverse complement strand
TCTTAGGTTTCTCATAAGCAGCCAACGCAGCCTTGGCCTTTTCGCGGCCGCGCGTGTCATGGTCCTTGGCGCCTTCGGCATTCCATTGCTCATAGGAGTTGAAATCCATGATCGAGGGCATGAAAAAGGCTTTTTCAAAATGGTCCAGCGTATGCTTGGTGCCGAGGAAGTGGCCGGCCGGGCCCACTTCGCGCACGGCATCCATGGCGTCCTTGAAGTCATCAAACTTCAGGCCGCCGGCATATTTATACCAACCTTGCAGCTGCTCACAGTCGGTCATGAATTTGGAATAGCCACAAGCCAGGCCCGCCTCCAACCAGCCCGCTGAGTGCCAGATGTAATTGGCGCCAGAAAGAATGGCGGCATGCATGAGCATATTGGCTTCATAGCCTGCCTGTGCATCGTTCACTTTTGAACCGACATGGAAGCCGGAGGTGCGCCAAGGCAATTTATATTTGCGCGCCAGTTGGCCCATCACAAACATCATTTGCGCGGCTTCCGGCGTGCCGCCCATGGGTGCACCGGATTTCATATCCACCGTGACCATGAACTGGCCATAGATTTGCGGTGATCCAGAGCGGATCAATTGCGTGAAGGCCACGCCGGCCAATGCCTCGGCATTCACTTGCGCCACGGCACCGATGGATGAGGCGGAAGTTGATGCCCCGCAGAGCGCGAAGGGCGCCAGAATCACCGGCTGATTGTTGCGGGCATAGACGCGCATCGCATCCAGCATGGTTTGATCCCACACCAAAGGCGAATTGGCATTGGTGATGGAGACGACAACCGGATTGTCTTTCACAAACTCCTCGCCAAAAACAATGCCTGCCATTTTCATCACATCTTCGGCGCGGGATTTGGACGTGACGATGCCCATAAAGGGCTTGTCGCTATGCGTCATGGCCGAATGGATGATGTGCAGGTGGCGCTTGGGCACCGGCACTTCCATGGGCTCGCAGATGATTGAACTGGCGGAATGCAGCGCAGGCGCCATTTGCGCCAGCTTGTGAAAGTTGTTTAAATCCGCCAGCGAGCCATAGCGGCGCTTGCCATCGAGGTCGCGCACATAGGGTGCGCCATACATGGGCACGAAGACAGTGTTCTTGCCGCCCACTTTCACGCTGCGCTCAGGGTTGCGCGCGTGCAAAGTGAATTCGGGCGGCACCTTGGCCACCAGTTCCATCACCATGGCGCGGTCCAGATGCACACGCGTGCCCTTCACATCAGCGCCTGCCTGCTTCCACGTGGCAATGGCTTCATCATCGCGGAATTCGCAGCCCACCTCTTCGAGAATCTTCATCGACTCGTCGTGGATCAGTTCAACCGCCTCGTCGGGCAGAAGGTTATAGGTTGGAATATCGCGCACCAGTCCCGGCAGTGCCAGCATCGGGGCAGAGCGCATGGCGCGACGGCCCTCGCGGCCGCCTGGGCGCCTGGATTTGTCCTCACCGATTTGCTCAATGGCCACGCGCGAAATTCTCCCTCTCTTGCATGTTGCATGAGCATGAGCGTTCCGCCAATGGTCTGCAAAAAATTTCACCAATTTGCTGCAGCGCACTCAGCCTCGCCCGGGTTGCAACGCTCCATGCGCTGCCAGCCTGATTGGCAAGTATTGCGCGTTGACCATTTGTCGCACCCGAGTCATCATGCCAGTTAGGGGAATCATGTGGTGAGGGGTGGGGCAGATTCCAAACCGCCGGACGAGAGCAACAACAAGGCCGTTCTCCCTGGAACGCGCCGGGAGGGCCATTATGGCTGAGCAACATCATATGACTGAGGACGAAAAAGTCCTCCACGGAATGGGCTATGCGCAGGAATTATCCCGCCGCATGGGCGGTTTCCAGAATTTCGCTATTTCTTTCTCCATCATCTGCATTCTTGCTGGTGGCATCACATCCTTCCCCTTGGCAATGGGCACGGGTGGCGCATTTGAAGCCACCATCGGCTGGCTGGTTGGCGGTGTTTTCGCCATGGTGGTTGCGGCTTGCCTGGGCCAGATTGCCTCTGCTTACCCAACGGCTGGCGGGCTTTATCATTGGTCGTCAATCCTCGGTGGCCGCGGCTGGGGCTGGGCTACGGCCTGGATCAACCTCCTTGGCCTCATCTTTGTCGTTGCTTCGGTGGACGTCGGCGTCTGGCAGCTGTTCCGCGATCTCGTGGTCAATGGCGTGTTCGGCGTTGATGTGACGGCCTGGACAGCACAATCTCTTGATCCCTTGCCGCAAGGCTTGACGATGGACCAAGCCGTTGCCATCAGCAACCATGCCTATTGGGTTCAAGTGGGTGCCGTTGCCGTGATTGTGGCAGTGCAGGCCCTCTTCAACCATTTCGGCATCAAGGTGACGACGCTGCTGACAGACTTCTCCGGTTATTTGATCTTCGTGGTCGCAGTTGTCTTGACCTTGACGTTCTTCATCTGGGGTGCAAGCCATGACATTTCGCGCATGTTCACATTCGTGAACAACACGGGTGATGCGGGCGGCGGTTATGTACCCTCCGCACGCACTGGATTGGTGGCCTTCCTGATCGGACTTCTCTATCCGCTCTATACGATCACCGGCTTTGATGCTTCGGCGCATACATCCGAAGAAACCCGCGATGCCCGCAATGCTGTGCCACGCGGCATGCTGCATTCCGTGTTCTGGTCTTTGGTTTTTGGTTTTGTGATGGCCGCTTCATTCGTGATGGCCTCGCCTGACCTCGCTGCCACTGCCAAGGACGGAGCCAACGCCTGGTTCAACCTGTTCAACAACCTGCCTGCGCCGGCCTTCCTGAAATATGTGTTGGCCGTTGCGATCGTGTTGTCGAACTTCCTGTGTGCCTTGGCTGGCCTCACTTCCACATCACGCATGATCTATGCCTTTGCGCGTGATGGAGGCTTGCCTGCCTCTGGCGCACTGGCCAGCGTGAACCCAACCTATCGCACGCCGGTGGCTGCGATCTGGACGGGTGCCGTGCTATCTGTGGCTGCCACGTTATACTCACCCGCCTTTGCGGCCTTGGCTGCTGGCTGCGCCTTGTTCCTCTACGTCTCTTATGTGATGCCCATCGCGGCTGGCATGATGGCAGAGGGCAAGACCTGGACAGACTTTGGCCCCTTCCGCCTTGGCGTGTGGTCCAAGCCTCTCGGCATCGTCGCTATCATCGGCGTGTTAGTGCTGATGTATGCAGGCATTCAGCCGCCATTTGACATTCTGATCAACTATGCCGTTGGCCTGATTGTCTTGCTGCTGGTGCTTTGGTTTGCCGTTGAGCGTAACCGCTTCAAGGGACCGCCAATTGGTGCTGAAATTGCCAAGCGCCAGGCCACCATTGCGGCCCAGGAACGGGCTCTCGAAGCCAGGTAAGGCAAATGTGATATCTAATTTTGAAAGGCGGGCTTCGGCCCGCCTTTTGCTTATTGACCAGAGTGCGGCATTTGGACATTGATCAACATCAACCGGTTCACCTTATACCGTCACCCCGGCGAAGGCCGGGGCCCAGCTTTGATTGAGTTCAGGGCGCGCGAATTAAGCTGGATCCCGGCCTTCGCCGGGATGACGAAATGGGGGTGACGATCGATTTCATGGTGAGTGATTTGAAAGTGACTGATTCCCTGCTTGGCCTGCCAGTTGTGGTGCTGTTCATTGCACCGCTTGCGGCCAGCCTCGGCTTTATGCTGACGGGTGTTGTGGATGCGGCTGGCTGGGCCGCGCTGATTAGACATCCGCAGCTTTGGGGCGGACTTGCACTTTCTGTGCTCACGGCGATGGCTGCAACACTGATCGCGGTGTTCCTGGCCTTGTTGATCGGCGCTGCCTTCTTTGAAAAAGGCCGTGCAGCGAAGGCCGCCCACGGGCTGGCCGCGATGCTGGCGGTGCCGCATCTGGCCTTTGCCATCGGGCTTGGCTTTCTGGTGATGCCGAGTGGCCTCCTGGCAAGGCTTCTTGCACCCCTCATGGGATGGGCAAGCCCACCTGCATGGATCACGGTGCATGATCCCTATGGATTGGCGCTGATTGTGGCGCTGGCTTGCAAGGAGACGGGCTTTCTGCTGTTCAACCTGTTTGCCATCCTCTCGCGCGCTGATGTGGCACAGGCTTTGCGCGGGCAGCGCGCTGCCGCACAGGCGCTGGGGCATGGCAGGCTTTCCATCTGGCTGCGCCTGTTAGTGCCCCAGCTTTGGCCAAACCTGAAGTGGCCTGTTGCCATTGTATTTATCTATGCAGCAACTGTGGTGGATATGGCATTGGTGCTGGGGCCAACCCAG
>JAYTIG010000355.1:0-4250 GCA_043731995.1 Hyphomicrobiales bacterium | reverse complement strand
GGCGAAATTACAGCCTTCTCCCGCAAGGGGAGACGGCTGAATATTTGTTCGCCTTTCCTGAAAAAGTCTCACTCTAAAGTTCGCCATTCATGAAGGCGGGGAACCAGCCTTCATGCGCGCGGCGAAGCTCAGACATTGCAATGGTTGTGCCGCTGCCAATGCACAAATTGGCTTCTGCCGACACTTCACCAATGATGCGGGCGGGAATCCTCTTGTCTTGTGTGGCTTCGAGAATTTCCATGGCTTCTTCAGGCCGGGCTGTCAGCACATAGCGGGCCTGATCTTCGCCGAAAAGTTCAGCGTGGCCCATGCTTTCCAGCTTGGCACCAAGGCCCGAGGGCAGGGCCATTTCGATCACGGCGCAGGCCAGGCCACCATCAGAAATGTCATGCACGGCACTCACTTGCCTGTCGCGGATCAGGCGGCGGACGAAATCGCCATGCAGTTTTTCATTTGCCAAATCAACGGGTGGCGGAGCGCCTTCTTCACGGCCCAGCACTTCACGCAAGTAAATGCTCTGACCCAGTTCGGAGCCATCGCCGCCGAGCAGGATGATCACATCGCCTGCTTGCTTGAAGCGGCTGGTCATCATCACAGACAAATCGGCCAGAAGCCCGACGCCGCCAATGGTTGGCGTGGGCAAAATGCCTTGGCCCATGGTTTCGTTGTAGAGCGACACATTGCCGGAAACGACTGGGTAATCCAGCGCGCGGCAGGCGTCGCCAATGCCTTTGAGCGCGAAGACCAACTGGCCCATGATTTCGGGGCGCTCCGGGTTTCCAAAGTTCAAATTGTCTGTGATGGCGATGGGTGTGGCACCCACGCAGGTGAGATTGCGCCAGGTTTCGGCAACGGCTTGTTTGCCGCCTTCGAAGGGGTCAGCCTCCACATAGCGCGGGGTGACATCCGATGTGACAGCTATGCCCTTCTTGTCATTGATGCGCACCACGCCTGCGTCACCGCCGGGGATCTGGGCGGAGTTGGATTGCACCAGTGTATCATATTGCTCCCACACCCAACGGCGCGAACACATATCGGGCGAAGCGATGATTTTCAAAATCGCAGCCGCGAGATCGTTCGGTGCGGGCACATCTTCCGGCTTCAGGCGGGCCAGCTTTTTCGGCTCCACCCAGGGCCTGTCATATTCCGGGGCTTCATCCCCCATGGCCTTGATGGGAAGATCGGCCTTCACCTCGCCCTGGTGCTTGATGACGAAGCGCAGCGTGTCCGTTGTCTTGCCAATGATGGCGAAATCCAAACCCCATTTCTTGAAAATGGCTTCGGCTTCATTTTCCTTTTCGGGGCGCAGTACCATCAGCATGCGTTCTTGAGACTCTGAGAGCATCATCTCGTAGGCGCTCATGCCGGATTCGCGGCAAGGCACCTTGTCGAGATCAAGCTCGATGCCCAGATCGCCTTTGGCGCCCATTTCAACGGCGGAGCAGGTGAGGCCCGCGGCCCCCATGTCCTGAATTGCGATGACCGCGCCAGAGGCCATCAACTCAAGGCAGGCTTCGAGCAGGCATTTTTCAGTGAAGGGGTCACCCACCTGAACGGTGGGGCGTTTCTCTGAGGCCTTCTCGTCAAATTCGGCAGAGGCCATTGTGGCGCCGTGGATGCCATCGCGGCCGGTTTTTGCACCGAGATAGACCACAGGCAGGCCTACGCCCTTGGCCTGCGAGTAGAAAATCTTGTCAGCGTCAGCAATGCCCACGGCCATGGCGTTGACCAAGTTGTTGCCATTATATCGCGCGTGGAAATTCACTTCACCGCCCAAGGTGGGGACGCCGAATGAATTGCCATAACCGCCGACACCTGCAACAACGCCAGAAACAAGATGTTTGGTTTTGGGATGCGATGGCTCGCCGAAACGCAGCGCATTCAGCGCCGCAATGGGGCGCGCACCCATGGTAAACACGTCACGCAGGATGCCGCCGACGCCGGTGGCAGAGCCTTGATAGGGTTCGATGAAGCTGGGATGGTTATGGCTTTCCATCTTGAAGATGATGGCTTGGCCATCATCAATATCGATGACGCCGGCATTTTCGCCAGGGCCGCAAATCACGCGCTTGCCTTTGGTTGGCAGTGTTTTCAGCCATTTCTTGGAGGATTTATAGGAGCAGTGCTCGTTCCACATGGCTGAGCAGATGCCCAGTTCCGTCATGGTTGGCGTGCGGCCGATGAGACCCAGGAAACGCTGGTATTCGTCTGGCTTGAGGCCGTGAGTTGCGACAATTTCAGGGGTGACGGTGGGTTCAGCTGGCTTGCTCATGCCAGCCGTTTAGAGGGCGAACGGGAGATTCACAATTGCCGAATTTCGCCTGTTCATTTCCTCACGCTCTATGCTTTTTGGCAGACGGCTGTGTGGATATGGGGCGCAAAGCGATGTTCGCTTGGTCCATTGCTTCTTGCAGCTTCTTCAACTCCGCCACCCTGACAACTTCATCTAACTTACGCAGCACAGGCAACGGGTTCATTTTTCTCTCCAATTTTTATTTGCACGTCGGAATTGCAGACAGGCTAGCTCAGCCTGTTTGCAAGCCCGTTAACAACGGTAGCAAGATTGGAGGCGTTTCACGCCATAGTTGTTACAACCTCAATAGGCAGTTGAAACAACCTTGCGGACGGAAAAGGAATTCTTAACGCCATTTGGCGGAGCAAGATGCGTTGGCGCTGGCATCCATGCTAGCTTGGCTTCCTGGCGGAGCATGCGAACCATGCGTTCCTGCAAGGCGGATTGGCCTTGTGCGACAATGGCCGCAGATTCGATTTCTGCTTCCGCTTCGGCTTTGCGATTTTTGAAAAAGACGGCAATCATTTTCTTAACTCCTGGGCTGGGCTGTTCGTTGTGACCTTCTGCAATTCGCTTTGCAGACGGTTGCAATGAACGCCGAAGCGCAGCGTTAATCTAGTGTTAACGCCGATTGCCATGAATCAGTTGTAAACAGGCGCGGGTGGATTTAATTCAATTTGGTGTGATGCAAGTGCAGGCGTTTCAAAGTGCTGCTACCTCGTCTGCTTCGCACGCCCGAGCCAAGTGTCAGTCGCAACGAAAACCAACGCCAGCAGGATGAAAAATAATTGGGTGACAACGGCCACTGTCCCAATGGTGGCAACAAACAGTGCGTAGGGTCGTTGCAACCAATTGGCTGCGCCCGGCGCTATGCCGCAAGCAGGCTTTCAAACAGCGGCAAGCAATCGCGCTTGCCATGCAGGGCTTCGATCATGTTTTCCGGATGCGGCATCATGCCGATGACATTTCCTTCAGCATTGCAAATGCCGGCAATGTCATTCATCGCGCCATTGGGGTTGGTGCCTTCGACATAACGGAACACCACGCGGCCTTCACCCTCAATCTCATCCAGCGTTTCGCGGTCGCAGATGTAGTTGCCTTCGCCATGGGCAACGGGGCAGGAGACAACAGTTCCTTCCGCCATCCTCTTGGTGAAGAACATCGCATTGTTCTCCACGCGCAGCCGCACTTCCTTGCAGACAAACTTGAGGCCCGCATTGCGCACCAAAGCGCCAGGCAAGAGGCCTGCTTCGGTGATGATCTGGAAGCCATTACACACGCCAAGAACCTTCAGGCCCTTGGCGGCCTTGGCTTTCACATCCGCCATGATCGGTGAGCGCGCGGCAATGGCCCCACAGCGCAGATAATCGCCATAGGAAAAGCCGCCGGGTACCACCACAAGATCAACCTTGGGCAAAGTGGTTTCGGTGTGCCAGACCACATGGGGCTTTTGGCCCGTGGTCTTTTCCAGCGCCAGAACCATGTCATGATCGCGGTTGATGCCGGGGAAGAGGAGAACTGCGGATTTCATGGCTGCCCTAAGCAAGTTCGATGTCGTAATTCTCAATAACCGTGTTGGCGATCAGCTTTTCGCACATCTGCTTCAAAGCGGCCTGCGCTTTGGCCTTGTCTGTCTCAGCCAGATCAACTTCAAAGAATTTGCCCTGACGCACGCCGTTCACGCCCGAAAATCCCAGCGAGCCGAGGGCGCCCTCAATGGCTTTGCCTTGCGGGTCGAGCACGCCGTTCTTCAGCGTCACTTTGATCTTGGCTTTCATGAGTCAGACTTCACCAATTTGGGCTTTGAGCGTTCAGTGGTTTCGTTGGGTTGGATTATCCCTAAGCGCCGTGCCACTTCCTGATAGGCATCCGTCAGGCTGCCGAGATCGCGGCGGAAAACATCCTTGTCGAGCTTGGCATTGTTGTTACGCATGTCCCACAGGCGGCAGTTATCAGG
>JAYTIG010000354.1:0-1529 GCA_043731995.1 Hyphomicrobiales bacterium | reverse complement strand
ATGAGCAAAGACGGCAAATCCAAACCACAGGAATTCCAGGCCGAAGTCGGCAAGCTGCTGCACCTGATGGTGCATTCAGTTTATTCCGACCGGGACGTTTTCCTGCGTGAGTTGATCTCCAACGCCTCAGACGCGCTGGACAAGCTGCGCTATGAAGCCATCGCCAAGCCGGAGCTTTTGGAGCAGGACGCAAGGCTCGATATCTCGATCACACCAGACAAAAAGGCCAAGACGCTGACCCTCGCCGACTCCGGCCTTGGCATGTCGGCCAAAGAACTCACCGAAAACCTTGGCACCATTGCCAAATCCGGCACGCAAAAATTCGTCGAAAAGGCCAAGGATACGCCCCAGCTTATCGGCCAGTTTGGCGTGGGCTTCTATGCCGCCTTCATGGTGGCCAGCGAAGTTGAGGTTTTCTCACGCAAGGCCGGCGCCAAGGCCTGCAATGTCTGGCGCTCCCGGGGTGAAGGCACTTTTACAGTGGATGAGGCCGAAAAGGGTGAACGTGGCACCCGCATCGTGCTCCACCTGCGCGATGACGCCTTGGACTATCTGGAGCCCTGGAAGATTGAAGAGGTGGTCAAAATCTATTCCGACCACATCACCCACCCAATCATGCTGGCGGGCGAGGGCGAGGCCAAGCAAATCAACTCTGCCTCCGCCATCTGGATGCAACCCAAGGCCAAGGTGACAGCCGAACAGCACAAGGAATTCTTCGGCACGCTGAACCATTCATCTGATGCCCCCGCACTCACCATCCACTACCGTGCCGAAGGCAAGCAGGAATACAATGTGCTGCTCTATGTGCCCGCCGAGCGCCCGTTTGATCTCTATGATCCAGAACGCAAGGGCCGTCAGAAGCTCTATGTGAAACGCGTGTTCATCGCCGATGATGCAGCCTTGCTGCCGCCCTATCTGCGTTTCGTGCGCGGCGTGATTGACAGTTCCGACATGCCACTGAACCTTTCCCGCGAGATGTTGCAGAACAATCCGGATGTGGCAGCGATCCGCAAGGCTGTCACCAACCGCGTGTTGCAGGAGCTGAAGAAGCTGGGTGAAATCGACGCCGCAACTTTCACCAAGGTGTGGGAGACTTTCGGCCCTGTCATCAAGGAAGGGCTCTATGAAGATTGGGAACGGCGCGATGCCTTGTTCGACGTTGCGCGTTTCAAATCGACCAGCCGTGAAACACTGACACTGAAGGATTACATAACAGGCCTGAAAGAAAATCAGATGGCGATCTACTACCTCACCGCTGAAGACACCGCCAAGGCCATGGCCAGCCCGCTGCTCGAAGGCTATAAATCGCGCGACATTGAAGTATTGCTGTTGACCGACCCTGTGGATTCTTTCTGGGTGCGCACAGCAATGGGCTTTGAAGGCAAGCCCTTCAAGTCTGTGGCGCAAGGTGCTGCCGATCTCGACGCCATCAAGTCCGCCGAAGAGAAAACAGAAGAGCCGCAAGATGTTCCGGAAACTGCCGCGCTTATCGCCGCTTTCAAGCAGGCTCTCGGCGCGCACGTCTCAGA
>JAYTIG010000353.1:0-1530 GCA_043731995.1 Hyphomicrobiales bacterium | reverse complement strand
TGGCGGATGGAGCCGCCGGTGTCGGTGGCCGTCGCCGCCGCACAGATGTGCGCTGCAACGGCAGAGGCCGAACCGCCGGACGAACCGCCGGGCACCAGTGCCGCATTGGAATTCTTGCGCCGCCATGGGTTGATTACAGGGCCATAGTAACTCGACTCGTTGGACGAGCCCATGGCGAACTCATCCATGTTGAGCTTGCCCAACATCACCGCACCCTCGCGCCAAAGGTTGGAGGTCACGGTAGATTCGTAGCCCGGCCTGAACTTGTCGAGGATATGGCTGCAAGCCTGAGTGTGCACGCCCTTGGTGGCGAACAAATCCTTGATGCCCAGCGGAATGCCCTCCAATGCGCCGCCCTCGCCCTTGGCGAGTTTCGCGTCTGAGGCCTTGGCCATGTCGCGCGCTTGATCCGGCGTGGTCACGATATAGGCGTTGAGCAGCTTGGCCTTTTCGATGGCGGCGAGATAGGCGTCGGTCAATTCCAGCGCCGAGAATTCCTTGGCGCGCAGCTTGGCGCGTGCCTCGGCAATGGTAAGTGCGGTGAGCGACATTATTCCACCACCTTCGGCACCATGAAGAAATCATCTTCGGATTGGGTGTTGCCGATGATGGCCTTGGGATAGTGACCGTCAGTCACCACGTCTTTGCGCTTTTTCATTTCCGCGGCCACAACGGAGGTGAGTGGCTCCACGCCATCCACATTCACTTCGTTCAATTGTTCCACAAAGGCCAGAATGGCATTGAGCTCGCCCTGCAGTTTGGGCACATCATGCTCTTCCACCTTGATGCGGGCCAAATGGGCCACGCGGCGCACGGTCTTTGCGTCAACTGACATAGCGTTTCCTTCAATGTGGTTTTGCCTCCGTCGCTCCATTTCCAATCGTCATCCCCGCGAAGGCGGGGACCCAGCTTAATTCACACATGAAGCGTGTGGCTAGCTGGGCCCCCGCCTTCGTCGGGGCGACGGTTGAAAGGTGGGTGCAAGGCAATCCCTTCAAAACCAAGCGGGTGGATAGCAAAGCGTCACGAAACCCGCAACTTGGCTTTCTCGCGGCCTTGGTCGTCAAAATTGCTCTCCGCCAGCCAGGCCTCGAAACCCTGCTTCACGCGCGGCCAATCCTTGTCCAGCAGGGCGAACCAGGCCGTGTCGCGGTTGCGGCCCTTGATGATCATGTGCTGGTTGAAAATGCCTTCAAAGGCAAAGCCGTAACGCAAGGCGGCGCGGCGTGAAGGCGCGTTCAGCGCATCGCACTTCCACTCCAATCGGCGCACCCCAAGGTCATCAAAGGCATGGCGCATCATCAGATAGATGGCTTCGGTGCCTTCGCGCGTGCGCTGCAAAGCCAGCGACAGCCAGATAGAGCCGATTTCAATCACGCCATTGGCAGGGTCAGCCCGCATGAAGGAGCCCATGCCCAAGGCCTCGCCCGCGTCGCGCTTCACATAGGCATAAAACCACGCGTCCTTCTGGGCCTGCCGCGCTTTCAGCCATTCGGTGAAGGTGGCTTGATCAGCGAAAGGCCCGAAGGC
>JAYTIG010000352.1:0-1531 GCA_043731995.1 Hyphomicrobiales bacterium | reverse complement strand
TTTTTATGAAGGCGCGCTGGCCGCGGACATGGTGCAACATCTGAGCAGCCTTGGCGGGCTGCACACGCTGGAGGATTTTGCCTCTTTCAGAGGCCAGTATGTCACGCCCATCAGCACGACCTATCGTGGCCACACGCTGCACCAGATTCCGCCCAACAATCAGGGCGTCACCGCCCTGATGATGATGAACATGCTGGAAGGCTTTGAGATGCAAGGACTCAAACCTTTGTCGCCGGAACGGCTGCATCTGGAAATCGAATCAGGCCGGCTCGCCTACCACATTCGCGACCAATGGATTGCCGATCCAGATCAGGCCGAGGTCAAAACCGAAACCATGTTGAGCAAGGATTTTGCCACAGGCCTGCGCCAACGGATCAGCCCGCGCCAAGCCGCAAGCGATATCTCCGTTCAGGATTTGCACAAGAGTGACACGGTGTATCTCACCGTGGTGGACAGGGATCTGAACGCCGTGTCCTTCATCAATTCCATCTACCACTCCTTCGGCAGCGGCATCATGAGCCCGAAAACTGGCGCACTGCTTCAGAACCGTGGCATGAGTTTCCGCATCAATCCCGACCATCCCAACGCCATCGCCCCGGGCAAGCGCCCGCTGCACACCATCATGCCGGGCATGGTCACGCGCCAAGGCAAATGTTTCATGCCCTATGGCGTGATGGGCGGAGACTATCAGCCCTTCGGCCATGTGCATCTGCTGCAGAATGTGTTGGATTTCGGCATGGACCCGCAGGCCGCACTCGATTCGCCGCGCGTTTTCGCAACAGGCGGATCAGTTGAGGTGGAGCAAGGCATTGCCGCAGACACCCGCGCGCGCCTCTCAGCAATGGGCCACAAGCTGGTGGATGCGCCAGAGCCACTTGGTGGCGGCCAGGCCATCGTGCTGGATCATGTGCGCGGCACCCTCACTGCGGGCTCCGATCCCCGCAAAGATGGCTGCGCGCTGGGCTATTGATTTTATTCCTTGACAAAGGACTAAATGTTCTATATCCGTTCCCGCAGTCTTTTTCACAGGAGGGGACGATGTCAACAGAGTTCCTATATCGCGAAAAAGATGGCGGCGCCTGCGGGCTGGAGACTTACTCACTCCAAGCTCCCGGGAGCTTCGGTGGTGGACCTTGGACATTACGACCCAAGCGCCTTCAATGGCTAACCAATATCACCACCGGATTTAAAATCGCCGCGTTTCGAAAGCGGGTTTGGCAAGTGTTGGTTCTGGCATCTCAACTTCTCTCAATCGTCTTTCCCGCGAAAGCGGGAATCTGCGTTTTCTTCAACGAAAACAGGGATGCCCGCTTGCGCGGGCATGACGGCAAGAAGCCATGTGCCATTTCTTCAAAGGCCAATCACACAAGCCGGGCTTTTCGCCCCTATCTTTTTTCCAGAATTCTGATCGGCGCAATGCCTGGCAGAGACATCCCCTCCATTTTTCTTGTCCCTTGGTGCCCCGCGTGAGCTGATTTCCCCTTCCCTTTTCTCCGCCCCGCATGACACGGGGCGAACAAGGGCGGAATTG
>JAYTIG010000351.1:0-4268 GCA_043731995.1 Hyphomicrobiales bacterium | reverse complement strand
ACGGCGGTTCAGGGCATTGGCGAGAAACTGGCCGAAATAAGGGTTCTGGGATAGGCCGCCGTCAATTGAAATGCTGGTGCCTCGGCCGCCCTGCCGCGCCATCACTTCCATCACCTCGCATGCACGCAGCGCCACGCCTTCCAGCACCGCCTGCATCATATCTTCCTTGGCAGTATCAAGGCCCAGGCCCAGCCAAAGGCCCGCGGCGTTCCTGTCCCAATGCGGCGCGGCAAGGCCAGATAGGGCTGGCACAAAGGCTAGCCCGCGCGAAATGGCACTGGGTTTTTCGAAGGCGTTGATTTCATCATAGCTTTTGAACAGACCCAGGCCCTTGGCCCAGTTCACCGCCGAGGCCGCATTGTAAACCCCGCCATCAATGGCAAAGTCCGCCGGGGCGGTGCCGACCTTCCAGGCGACAGTGGGCAAGAGGCCGGACTTGTCATCAGGTGGACGCTTGGTTCCCACCAGAGCCAAAGCAAAGGCCCCCGTGCCAAAAGTGATCTTGGCATCGCCCGGCTTCATGCAACCATGGCCAAAAAGGGCAGCCTGTTGATCAACCATGGAGGCCGTGATGTTACTGCCGAAGGGGCCCGTCGTGGCGCGGATTTCGGGCAGGCACTCGCGTGGCACGCCGAAGAGAGCGCAAAGTTCATCGTCCCACTGCAGCGTATCCAGATTCATAAGTGATGTGCGCGACGCGGTGGTGACATCGGTTGCGAATTGCCCGCTGAGACGCTCCAGAAAATAGGCATCTGACGTGCCAAGGTGAAGCTGGCCATTTGCTGCAAGCTCTTTCGCTTCAGGAACGTGATCAAGTATCCAGCGGAATTTTGACGCGGAAAAATAGGGATCAAGCGGCAGGCCCGCCTTCTGTTTGGTGAGGGTTTCTGCACCTTGCGCCTTCAACTGCGCGCAGAAATCCTTGCTGCGATCATCCTGCCAGACGATGGCATTGGCAATGGGTGCGCCAGTGGCGGTATTCCAGGCCACAAGCGTTTCGCCCTGATTGGCCATGCCGATGCAATCGAACTTGCCGGCCTTTTTGATGGCCGCCTCGAAATGTGAGAGAAGCTGACGCGGATCATGCTCCACCCAGCCAGGTTTCGGAAAATGCTGCTCCACGTCGGCGCTGAAAATGGTCTTGAACCTGCCGTCCTCATCATAGGTGAAGGCCTTGGTGCCCGTCGTGCCTTGATCGATGGCGAGGATTTTCATGGGAGGGCGTTGCTCACGTTATACTCACCATACTCACCTCCTCTAAACTCTGTCACCCCGGCGAAGGCCGGGGCCCAGCTAGCAACCAGAGAGGAGCACAAAGAAAGCGGGATCCCCGCATTCGCGGGGATGACGGTTGCAGGGGCGGGGATGATGGACGGCAGGGTGTGGTGATTCAAGTGTTTCATTGCATCAACACCTTCGCCACTTCTTGGCCCTGCAACATGCAGCGGCCTGCGGTTTCCAATTGGCCCAGCACATTGCCCACGGCGAAGATGTTGGGCCTCGAAGTTTTGAATTGTTCGGTGACTTTGGGGGCGAAGCCTTGGCAATCCAGAAAGCCGCTGGCATAAAGCGCTGATTCACTGCGGAACCTTCCTGTCAACACCACGGCATCGCATTCTACAGTTCGGCGCGCGCCATTCTGTTCGATCTCCACAGCCTCAACAGAATGGTGCCCTCGAATGGCGACGAGCGTTGCGTCTTTGACCACCTTGGTTCCAAGCAATCTTGCACCAAATGCAAAATAGCCCGGCGCCGCGTGTTCGCTTTCTTCCGCCAACATCATCGCAGGCTTCACCTGCAAATGTCGGCAGGTGAGCAGGGTTGAATAACTCACCCATTCCGAACCCACGATGACCGGGCGTTCAAAGGGCTTCTCGCCATTCAGATAGACACGTTGCTGCAATTCGCCCGTGTTCATCACGCCCTTGATCTTGTTGCCGCCAATCAGGCGCGCGGCACGGGAGGATTCACGTGTGCCTGTGGCCAGCACAATCTTATTTGCACTCATTTCAACAATGCCTTGAGCAGAATGAACGCGCAGATTCCCGCGCAAAGTGAATTCCAGAACAGTTGTCGAAGTGCGGATATCGAGCGCCTTGGTTTGCTCGCGCAGATGGCGCGCCAGATGTGGGCCCGTCATCAGGCCGAAGTTCTTGTAAGGTGCGAAACCCTTGTGCCCGCAATGGCGGGGGATGCCACCAGCCTCAGCTTCACGTTCCAGCACCACAACATCTTTCGCGGCAGATTGCGAAAGTTCCAAGGCCGCTGCCAGCCCCGCAGGCCCGCCACCGATGATGATCACATCATGGTGCTCCATGTTTGGCCTTTTCAAATGCGGCTGAGACATGCGCAGCACAATAGAAGCCCTGACAGCGACCCATCGTGGCGCGGGTGCGGCGCTTCAATCCGCCCAGATCGCCCGCAGGCAGCGGTCCTTGAGTGGCAGCTTCAATCTCGCCGCGCGTCACCCATTCACAATGGCAGATGATTTCGCCACCTTTCATATATGGGCGGATCATATGTTCGGATAGATTAGGAACTGGCGTCCAAATCGGCGCGGGGATTTTCTTCGGCAGTTTGCCGAAGTGCTTGGCGTAGAGTTTCACCACATGCTGCGCAATGCCGAGTGAGGATGTAAGACCGGTGGAGCGGATGCCCGCCACGGTGATCCAATTCTCATTTTTGTGCGCTTCGATGATATATTCGCTCTGCTCCGTTGCTGGGCGAAGGCCTGCGTAAATCGCAGTGACATCTACATCCTTCAACGCAGGCAACATTTCAATGGCACGGGCTTGCAGCTTTTCCAGCGTGGCCGTGTCGGTGCTGGCATTCTCGCGCTCATCCGTTTCCTCCGCCGTGGGGCCGATGGCGAGATTGCCGAAGATGGTGCGGAAAAGCACAACGCCCTTGGTGCGTTCGGTTGGCACGGGCAGCAGAATGGCGCGGAGCAGTTTCGCGGCCGGCTTATCGAAGACAACGAACTGCCCTTTGCGCGGCTTGATCTTGAATTGCGCCTCGTGAGCCAGGGTTTCGACATGATCACCATAGAGCCCTGCCGCATTGACAACGATGCGTGCTGAGACAGTGCCTTGAGGTGTTGCGAGTTGCCAATCTCCGTTGTCACGCGAAGCTCTGGTGACTTCCGCGCCGCGCATGATTTTTGCGCCATGAGCAATGGCCTGATGGGCATAGGCCAGCGGGGTTGACCAAGGATCAATCACATGCTCGCCCGGCACCAGCAGGCCTCCACGTGCCGCTTTTGCAAGTTGCGGCTCGCGGATGCGCAGTTCAGTTTGCGAAAGGCGTTTCACATCAGCCATACCATTGGCGCGGGCTTTGAACTCGATGGCTTCGAGCTTGGCCGCTTCATCATCGCTCCATGCTGCAACAATGGCGGAAGTTTCGAGCAATGGGAGACCCAGCCTCTGGCGGATTTCCAGATATTCCGCGTAGCCTGCCTGCATACATTGCAGCTCAAGGCTTTTGGGCGGAGCGTCGAAGCCCGTATGCAAAAGCGCACTATTGCCCTTGGACGCGCCGGAGAGAATGTCAGCACCCTTTTCCAGCGCCACGCATTTCAACCCAGCCAACGCAAATCGGCGCAGGATTGCGAGGCCCACCACGCCGCAACCAATCACCGCAATGTCGAATCTTTCGGACATGCGCAGATGTTTAGGGGGAAACGGAACAGATTGAAACTCAGCCCTGCCCGTATTTCGCCAGCCAGCTTTCCTCGATCAATTTTACGAAGGACGCATGTGGCTCCAAAATTGTTGGTCCTGGGATGGTAACGGCGCCGGGGCCTGAGGCAGCGGCGAAGGCCTTGGCGTCATCGCTCGAGAGCTTGGCCACATCCAGCACCGTCGGGTCGCCCCAGATTTTGATGTCTGCCTTCTTGGCCTGGGCTTCGGGTGAGAGCAGGAAATCCGCAAACACTTGTGCGCCCTCCTTGGCCTTTGCATTGGCCGGAATGGCCACGAAATGCGTGTTGCCGATGGTGCCACCAGCATTCTGCCAGGCGACGGTGGATTTCGGCAGTTTGCCTGCGGCCACGAGATTGGCAGGCTCATTGGGGTTGAAGGTGAGGCCGATGAGCAACTCACCATCACTGACCATCTGCGTGATGTCGGCCTGGGCCTTGGGATATTGCCTGCCCTCGCGCCATAAGTTCGGCTTCAGCGCATCCAGGTATTCATAGAGCGGCTTAGCCACGCTGGCCTCAAAGCCCGCTTTGTCGATCGGCTTGGCGAAAATCGATTTGTCGGCGA
>JAYTIG010000350.1:0-4280 GCA_043731995.1 Hyphomicrobiales bacterium | reverse complement strand
GCCTGCAGCGCGACCACATTGATCTTTACCTCTGCCATGAGTGGGATGGAAAGACGCCGATTGAAGAAACCATGGAAGCGCTGAACACCCTCGTGAAGCAAGGCAAGGTGCGCTACGTCGGTTGTTCAAATTTTTCCGGCTGGCACATCATGAAAGCCATGATGGCGGCAGATCGCGGCGGGTTTGCCAGATTTGTTTGCCAACAAATTCACTACACAATTGAAGCCCGCGATGCTGAGTACGAGTTGATGCCCATCGCCCTTGATCAGGGCGTTGGAATTCAGGTATGGAGCCCGATTGCTGGCGGGCTTCTCTCTGGCAAGTTCCGCCGCAATGCCTCACCCGAGCAATCGCGTCATCTTTCGGGATGGACAGAACCTCCCATCCGCGATCAGGAAAGGCTATGGCGCATCGTGGATGCCTTGGTCGAAGTTGGTGAGGCGCATGGCGTTTCGGCGGCACAGGTTGGCCTGGCTTGGACCGCCAGCAAACCAGGCGTGGCGTCGCTGGTTGTCGGTGCACGCACGGAAGCGCAGCTGAAAGACAACTTGGCCTCGGCCGATTTAAAGCTGTCCGGTGCGGAACTTGCGAAGCTGGAAGATGTCAGCCGTCTGCCGTTGCTCTATCCCTATTGGCACCAATATAATTCCGTGAGTGACCGTCTGAGTCCCGCAGATCTTGCGCTACACCAAACCCATATCGACGCAGGCGGATTAAGCAAAACTAAGATGTGAAGGTTTGGGAGAGGTCATTTTGTGCTTCTTGCATTCAAGGACCTACTGATATATACTAGGCGAGGAAGTGTATATACTAGGAGATTGAAATGGGCATCTATGTCAAGGATCCTGCAACAGACCGTGCCGTGAGAAAGTTGGCCAGGCTGCGCGACATTTCCATCACGGAGGCGATCCGAAGTGCGGTTGAAGCCGAGCTTGCGCGGCAAAAAGAAGAAGAAAAGGAAAATGAGGCAGCAATAGATCGGTTGATTGCGAAAGTTGCTTCTTGGCCTGACACGGGACTTAAGGCCGACAAAGAATTCTATGACAGCCTGAATGACGACTGAATGTTTATTGATGCTTCAGCGCTGGTGAGCATAATTGCCAACGAGTCCGATGGTCCCGAACTTCGCAAAAGGATGCGCGCCACGAAACACCGGCATATTTCGGGCATGGTTGTATATGAGACTGTTTTGGCGCTGATCAGGAAAAAGGGGAAATCCCGGGCTGAAACGCTGGCGGAAGTGAATGAGTTCATCGGTCGCAATGCCATTAAGTTTATAAGCCCGGGCATTGACCAGGATCTGTCAGAGCTGGCGCTTGAGGCTTTAGAAAGATATGGCAAAGGCAACCATGCGGCGGGACTGAATTTGGGAGACTGCTTTGCTTACGCCTGTGCCAAGAGGTTGAAGCAGCCTCTTCTTTTCAAAGGTGATGACTTCAGCAAGACTGACATTTTGAAAGCGTGACCATGACTTCCAAAACCAATCTCACCATCAACCCGCAGCGCTTGTGGGACAGCCTCATGGATACCGCCAAGTTCGGAGGTACACCGAAAGGCGGCATCAAGCGGCTCACTGTTTCGGATGAGGACAAGCTGGTGCGCGATTGGTTCAAGGATCAATGCGAGAAGCTGGGTTGCACGGTGGAAGTAGATGAGGTGGGCAACATGTTCGCCACCCGCCCCGGCAAGCGCAAGGATGTGCTGCCCATCGCCATGGGTTCGCATCTGGACACGCAGCCCACAGGCGGCAAGTTTGACGGCGTGCTGGGCGTGCTGGGCGCGTTGGAAGCCATGCGCACGCTGGTGGACATGGGTTATGAAACCAATGCTCCCATCATGATTGCCAATTGGACGAATGAGGAAGGCTCGCGCTTTGCCCCGGCCATGTTGTGCTCTGGCGTTTACGCCGGCGTGTTCACCCCGGATTTCGCTTGGAGCAGAGAAGACCGCAGCGGCGTCAAGCTGGGCGATGAACTCACCCGCATCGGCTACAAAGGCCCGCACAAGGCTGGCGCCATCAAGTTCGGCGCGATGTTTGAACTGCATATCGAGCAGGGGCCGGTTCTTGAGGCGGAAAGCAAAATGGTTGGCGTTGTCACTGGTGTGCAAGGCATGCGCTGGTATGAGGTCACGCTGAAAGGCCAGGAAAGCCACACCGGTGCCACGCCCATGGGCTTGCGCAAGAATGCGCTGCTGGCTGCCGCACGCATGATTGATGCCGTCAACGACGTGGGCATGGCGAACTTGCCGGGTGTAGCCTCCGTGGGTTTGATTGAGAACAGGCCCAACAGCCGCAATGTGGTTCCGGGCGAAGTGTTCTTCACTATAGATTTGCGTCACCCCGATGAAGCCATTCTCGACAAGATGGAAATGGCCTACCGGGAGGCGGTGACGCGCATCGCGCAGGATTGCAGAGTGGAAATTGACGAAAAACGCATCTGGAATTCACCGGCTGTGAAATTCGCGGCGGATCTGATTGAGGCCGTGCGCGAAGGCGTGAAGCAAGCAGGCTTCTCCACGCGCGACATGGCTTCGGGTGCGGGTCATGACGCCGCCTATATTGCCCGTGTGGCCCCCACCACCATGATCTTCGTGCCTTGCCTCGGTGGCATTTCACACAATGAGGAAGAATCCACCACGCTGGAAGAATGCGCCGCTGGTGCGCAGGTGTTGCTCAATGCCGTCTTGACGCATGACCGGAGCTTTGCGTGAAGGTTAACACTGCGGCCCGCGCCCGCGAACTGAGTTTGAAATTCACGTCTTGGCCCTCCGTCACAGGAACGGCGGGCGAGGCAGATTTCCCTCTGCGATTGCAGCACGAACTTCGCGGCTTTGATGATGTCTGGCTCTCGCCCGTTCCCGGTGGAACTCACGCGCGGCAAAACCTCTTCGCACTGAAACGCGGCAAATCCAGCTCGACCATTGTGCTCACCGGCCATTTTGACGTTGTGCCCGCAGATGATTATGGCGCGCTGCCGGCCTTTGAGGTTCCAGCGCTCTTGCCTGCCACCATTGCGCGATTGAAAACGACAGGCGAAAGTCCCAAAGCGCTGGCGGATTTTGAATCGGGTGAATTCTTGCCCGGTCGTGGCCTGCTTGACATGAAAGCAGGCCTCGCTGCTGGTCTTGCCGCTTGTGAAGCCTATGAAGGCGAAGCCACTTTGCTTTTCCTCGCGGTAGCCGATGAGGAAAACCGCTCTGCCGGTGCCCGCGCTGCTGTGCCGGACCTGTTGGCTTTGGCAAAACAGCATGGCCTTGCAATCAAACTTGTCATCAATCTCGATGCCATCTCGGATCAAGGCGATGGCGCAAAAGCCAAAGTCATCACCTATGGCTCTATCGGAAAACAACTTCTTTCCGCCTTCATCATCGGCAAGGAAGCCCATGCGGGTTACCCGCAAGATGGCGTCAACGCCGCCTATATCGCTGCGGAATTGATTGCGGCATTCGAGGGCAATCCGGCCTTTGCTGAAACATGCGGCGCAGAAGCTACCGCCGCCCCAACCACGCTTTGCGCCAAGGATTTGAAAGAGGGTTACAATGTAACCACACCATCGGCTTTCTGGGCCTATTGGAACACGATGCAGTATCAAAAGTCCGGCGCCGAAGTGCTGGCTTTGGCTCAACATGTTGCGCGCGAGGCCTTGGCGCGCGTCGAGCTGCGCACGGGCTACGCTGTGCGGCTTTTGACTGTTGCAGAACTTGTGAACACAACGCCCAATTTGGCCAATGATGCAGCGATTCTGCAAACCGCCAGGAATGATTCACTCGATCTGCCAGAGCGCGCCAAACGCGTAACTGAGACCCTGTGGCGTAAATCTGCCCAGGTTGGCCCCGCAGTTGTTTTGGGTTTTGGTTCCATTCCCTATCTTGCGGTTTCAATGAAAGACGCCGGCCTGCGTGCGCGCATTGAAAGCGCAGTCAAACCTTTTGGCATTGGAGCACTCAATTATTTCGCGGGTATTTCGGACATGAGCTTCTTTGGCGAAGCCAGCGGTGACCTGCGAGCCGTTGCAGCCAGCACGCCGATTTGGGGAACGAGCTTCACCATGCCTGAGGCAGCTGGCCTTCCCACCATCAATCTCGGCCCATGGGGCCGAGATTATCACCACTGGTTGGAGCGCCTGCACGCGCCTTATGCCTTTGAGGTTTTGCCCAACGCGCTGCTTGCAGTGATTGAAGCCGTCGCCTAGAAGCCTGCAAAACAGGAGCAATGAAAAATGACAATCAAGCGTATTGGTGTTGGCAACCGCATGAGCGAAGCAGTGGTATATGGCGGC
>JAYTIG010000349.1:0-4280 GCA_043731995.1 Hyphomicrobiales bacterium | reverse complement strand
CGAGGTTTGAACCCATCACCGCCATGCCAATGACACCGATTTCCGCGTTAGACATGTTCACTCCCTGATTTTTTAGAATCTTGCCATGAAAGCGGCTGTGGCAAAAGCCTTATTGCTGCTTTTGCCAGCGTGCGGTGGCTTCATCATCAGAAGCCTTGGCTTCGACCCAGCGGGGGCCTTCGCTTCCTTCTTCCAGTTTCCAGAAGGGGGCCTTGGTCTTCAGCCAGTCCATTAAAAATTCGCAAGCCTGAAAGGCGGACTCGCGGTGGGCGGATGCCGTGATGACGAGAACGATATCCTCCCCCGGCAACAGCTTGCCAAAACGGTGGATGATCAGCACATCATCCAGCGGCCAGCGGCGGCGGGCTTCCGCTTCGATTTCGGCCAACGCCTTCTGCGTCATGCCCGGATAGTGTTCCAGCGTCATGGCACGCACATCAGCGCCTTCGGAAAGATCGCGCACACTGCCCACAAAAAGCGCAAAGCCGCCGATATCGGTGCGGGCCGCTTTGAGTGCGGCATATTCTGCGCCGACGTTGAAAGGTTGGGACTGGACTCTGATCATCCAAGAAAGATGCGGCAGATGCGTGGCAAATTCAATGCAAGACACGTTAGTGAATGCGCACCCTTACTAAGTCGTCATCCCGGCGAAGGCCGGGATCCCGCTTTACTCAAAAGCTCTGAACCCGGACAAAGCTGGGCCCCGGCCTTCGCCGGGGTGACGGAGTAAACTGAACGACGCTATTCAGATTGTTTAACTCACTCCGCCAGCACGCGCGTTGTGGGAAAGGTGATTTCTGCCAATGTGCCTTGGCCGGGGCCGCTGCTGATTGTGAATTCAGCGCGATTGGCTTCCACCAGCGCCTTGGTGAGCGGCAGGCCAAGGCCTGTGCCCTGCCTGTCACGGCCCGGTGTTTCGACGCGCGTGAAAGGTTGCAGGGCCTGCTTCAATTCTGTTTCGCTCATGCCAATGCCGGTGTCCTTGAGGCGGAAAGTCAGCGCCCCGCTTTTTGACACAGTGGCCGAAGCAATCACCTGGCCGCCAGCATCGGTGTATTTGATGGCGTTGGAGAGCAGGTTGGTGAGTACCTGGCGCATGGCGCGCTGATCAGCCACCACGCGGGGCAGATTTTCCGGGAAAGCCTTGCGCACGAGCACGCGCGCGCGGGTGGCCTGTTCCTGCAACAACTTGGCGGCGTGGTCGAAGCAATCACCCAGGCTGACGGAAGTGAAGTTCAATTCCATGCGGCCCGATTCAATCTTGGAGAGATCGAGGAGATCATTGATCATCGAAAGCAGGTGGCCGCCAGATGCGTGGATGTCGTTCAGATAACCGCGATAGCGGTCGTTGCGCACCTCGCCGAACTGGCCCATGCGCATGATTTCCGAAAAGCCCATGATGGCGTTAAGCGGGGTTCGCAGCTCATGGCTGACGCGGGCGAGAAATTCCGACTTGTGGCGGCTGGCCTCTTCAGCTGCATCCTTGGCCTCACGCAATTCCTTCTCGGTGCGTTTCCAATTGGTGATGTCGCGGATCACGGCGCAGAAAACCGCAGCGGATTGAGGTGTTTGCAAACGCCCGATATTGAGGAACAGGGGCACGCTGCCACCTTGTTTCACAATGCCGATGACCTCGCGGCCATCGTTGAAAATGGATGCCAACCCCTGGCCTTCCAGGCCAGCGATATATTCGCGAAAGATGGTGGCACTATCAGGGTTCAGCAGGCCTTCAAAGCGGCGGCCCGACACCTCGGCGCGGCGATAGCCAAAGGTGGCTTCGGCACCGGCGCTAAATTCCAAAATCTGGCCTTTGGCATCGAGTGTGATGATGCCATCGGTGGCGATATCGAGAATGGAACGCAGTTCGACCTGGTTGGATTTGGAGACAGGTGCGGCCTCAACTTCCAAGACTTGCTCTGGTGATGCTGGCCTTGGTGTGGCGGGTGCTGGAGCCTGGCTCTTGGCTGGGGCATGATAAGCCGACGAAGCCTGCGCGGTGTGAGTGGGTGCTGCGGCACGGATGGCCACAGGTTCAAAGGTGAAATGATCCGCCTTGCCGTTCAGCCACGGCACAATGCCGCGACTGACAGCGACATCGATGGTGGTGCCGTCGGCTTTTTGCAGGGACAGAATGCCGCCTTCTTCGGGTGTCTCTTCGAGCACATGCCAGACTTGGGCCGCCTTCATCAAGCCCGCCACTTCACGATGGCCCAGCAGCGTTGCCAGCCTCTGGCTGGCATAGGCTGACTTGTGATTCTGCATGATGGCGAAAGGCTTGCCATGCCGTTCCAAGGCATCGGTAAGAAGGCGTGGAAGCTTTGATTCCGGCTGTGCTGTGGCGGCTGCCGCAGAACGCGCAAGGGTGGGCTTGGCCTCTGCTATTGGTGCAGGCTCGGCTTTCGGCTTGGGGGTTGGAGCAACGACTGGTTTGGCAGAGGTTGCTTCATTCAGTTTGCGGCCCAGTTCTTCAAAAGCCTGCTTTTCTTGCGGGGCGAGTGGAGCACCTGCGCTTGCGTCTCCGGCCATCTGGCGCTCCAGCTGGCGGCGCTCTGTCACATCTTCCATGACCAGCAAGGCAAAGACACTGGCGTTGTCCTGCGGGCGGCGCAATGTGAGACGCGCTTCACGCGGGCCAAAGGGGCTGTTGTAGGTGCAGATATCGCTGATCAGGCGCGCATGATGCAGGCGCGACAGCAAGCCATCGGCCACTTCTACACCCAGCAACGCACCAAGGTTTGGCATGGCGCGATGGTCAAACATGCGGCGCGCCATTTCATTGGCAAAAAGCAGGGTGCCATTTTCAGCCATCGTGCAAGTGGCCACCGGCAAATCTTCAAACAGGCCGGCCTCCACCCGGGACCGTGCAGGCCTGGGCGACGCAGCAATGGCGAGCACACCGTCGCGGCCATCAGCCAGCGCATGCAGGGCACAACGGCATTCAAAAACGGCAGCCTCACCAATCGAAGGGAATTCCAGCCGCGCCATTTCGGCAGCACCGCGCTGAAGCGTGGATTGCACATCAGCCAAAGCCAGAAGGGCGGGCTCAGCTGCATCAAAAGGCCTGTCTACCAATTCGAAAACCGAGGCTGCACCGAAGGCCTTGATGGCCGGTGCATTGGCCCAGACCAACCTGGCGCGCGCCACATCCCACAGCCAGGCCGCGTCTTCAGACAAGCGCAAGTCTTCAAGGGTGGGTGGGGGCTTGTTCACAGGGTTTGGGTGTTCCGGTCAAATTGATGAAAGGTGGAAGTAATCAAGTTTTTGATGAAACGTCCAGCGCTGAGTAAGAAGTTATAAACCTTGTTTCTTCATCTCCGGGCCTGAAAGCAGGCGCGCGGTGTGGTTTTGCAGGTTGAAATTGCTGCGGGCAGGGGCTAACAGCTGGTTCCGCGGGATTTGGCTGGGCTGCAATGGCCTGCAAATCGCCGCGCCGGGCCGCCATAGCTCAGTTGGTTAGAGCGCTAGATTGTGGATCTAGAGGTCCCCCGTTCGAGCCGGGGTGGCGGTACCACTTTCCCTTCCAGCATTGTTCTTTTTCATTTGTAGAGTGGAATCTCCAGTTCGCTACAATCTTAGATTGTAACACAGAACTTTTGTGCATACAGGTGGCTGAGAAGGCCGTTGCGCGGCTCTGGCCCGCTTGCTGGAGACCTTAAAGAAATAGCCGCCATTCGTGTCAATCCGGCACAAAAAAGGCCCCATTTAACCGCCTGTTAACCACTGAATCCTAAGCAGATTAACCAATTCAACCCGGTTCATGCCGGGGGTGATTTGGGTTGCGGGGCCGGGCTGGTTTGCGGTTGCCCTGCCAGTTTGTTGGCGTTGGGTCATTTCAACAGGTTTTTTTTGAATGTCTTTCATGCAACCGCATCGTCCGGTGCTCGCCATGCCTTGGCCAATGGATTCATTGGCCGGGGGCATTTGTTGCTTGGCCCCATTCTCTAACCGGAAATCAAATTATTTCATCGTTTTGCGGCATCGGGCGCTGGCCGCGGAGCGACCTTCACAACAAGAAAAGGTGGGCGGCTACGCATGATCCACAGCTCCGGAATTCAGGGAAATAAGCGACGGCGAAGGCCGCGCAGGGACTCACATCCGCCTCGTCAGACTTTTCAGCCGCTTCAACTGCCAGTTTTTCTACCAGGGACCAAAATGATCAGTAGCTCTCAACTTTACAAAGCCTACAGGCTGGAACGTGTGGCGCGAAATTTCTGCACCACGCTGTTGGCCGGAAGCCTTGTTGCCGCGCAGGTAACACCAGCCCTCGCCACCATCGACAA
>JAYTIG010000348.1:0-1540 GCA_043731995.1 Hyphomicrobiales bacterium | reverse complement strand
CCTTGGCCAGGTCAGCGGCACAATCAGCAAAGGCCGGAGCGGCAAACAGGCTGGTGGCGATGGCGGAAGCGATCAGAATGCGGTTCATGGTTTTACTCCAGGTTTTACTCCAGATTTTCAGATTTAGATTGAGGCAAAGTGCCTTTATATTCAGCAGTTTGCCGATGTGTATGGGATGATTCATCCCCCCCCGAAAACTGGGCGCCGGAGATGGCGAAAGGTTGGCGATTGTGTGACCATATTATGGCAGACATGCTGACCATATGTCGCACAATGTGGCGCCGTTTTAACTTGCCAAACAGCATCGAACAGCAACTCAATCGGCCACCGATTGTGCGCTTTGGTCAATCGTCTGACACAAGACGAAAGCCCAGATAAGTTGGCGGTGTTCCGGTGGCGCATCCGCCTGCGGCAGGGTTGCGCAGGAACACGGGAATTTCCGCTTCATGTGCGCCTTCCACCACAAAGGCAGGGCAATCACGCAGCTGCTTGCCGTCATAGCCTTTGGCCGCGCAGGTCATCGTCCATTCCCAAACATTACCGTCGAGATCGGAAATGCCATCGGGTGTGGTGGAGAACGCACCACTGCTGCGCGCCGGGCCACCCGGAGAATTTTCCTGGCCATATTCAGCTGCCCAAGCCAGGCGCGGATCTGTGAAAAGGGGCGGCGGCTTTGGTTTTTCAAGGCTGCGATTGAGCCAGCGCCATTCTTCTTTCGTTGGCAAACGCAAACCGCCGCCGCTGCGGGCATTGGCCCAGTTGAGATATTCATTCACGTCAAACCAATTGACCCCCGTCATGGGCTGGGGTTGCAATGTGAGGGCGGCCTTGGGCCTGTGGGCACAGCCTTTATCTTTCGCGCAGCGCGCCCAGTCTGCTGCGGTCACTTCGATGGATGATACAAGGAGGATGTGGCCATCAGCCATGCGTACTGGCACCATGCGTTCGCGCAGCGAAACATCACGGGGGAGCCCGGCCCAAGTCAGAACCAAGGCACCCACCGCAATGGCGACAGCGCTGCGCAGCATGGCTCAGGCCTTGATCGGGCCCGGCTTGGCAACCTGCATCATCAGGTCGTCATTCCATTGGCCATCCACTTTCACATGGGCCGTGGCGCCCAGCATCACCGCCTCAATGAGGTTATGATTCACATAGGCATAGATGCCCGGCTGACGGAACCTGTAGAGCGCCGCACCGGCAGAACCGCCGCGGATGAACCAGGTTTCCAAACCCACTTCTGGCGGGTTGGCGAATTTGCCGGTTTCCCACACATAGTCGCCGTGGCCGCCAATGAGATGGGGCCGCGAGTCGCGGTTGGCTTGGGCATGGATGAAGAGTATATTGTCACCCACCTTGGCCTTCAGCGCCTTGTCGCCCGTCAGAGCGCCTACAGCACCGTTGAACACGACGTGGCTGGGGATCAGGCCGCGCATCACATCAAGGCTTTCAGGCAGGTCTTCACCAGCCGAGGCATATTTTTTGAAGGTGCCTTTTTCATCTCGCGGGATATAAAAATCCTGTTCGCCAATGAAATAGGCGG
>JAYTIG010000347.1:0-4296 GCA_043731995.1 Hyphomicrobiales bacterium | reverse complement strand
AATTGGAGCGGGCGAGGCGAATCGAACGCCCGACCCTAACCTTGGCAAGGTTATGCTCTACCCCTGAGCTACGCCCGCTTAGCGGCCCGGAACATAGGTAAAGCGCGCCGGACGGGGTGCCTTATTGCCCAAGAGCGGCATAAATGCAATAGCGAGATGAAAATTGCAGATGAACCGTCAAGAAAGCCCGATGCCAGCCACCAAAGCCGATCTTTTTGCCCTGTTTAACAAGCTGGGTTTTGTGACAACCACAGTTGAACACACTCCGGTTTTTACTGTGGAAGAAGCCAAGAAAGTTCATGAGAACATACCAGGCGGCCACTGCAAGAACCTTTTCTGCAAGGATGAGAAGGGTGTGCTTTGGCTCATCGTGGCGCTGGAAGATGCGCGCATTGACTTGAAGGCGGCCAAGGATCGCATCGGCTCCAAGCGCCTTACTTTTGGAAAATCGGAACTGTTGCAGGAAATCCTGGGTGTTGAGCCTGGTTCGGTCACGCCCTTTGGCCTTATCAATGACACAGCAGCGTGCACCAATGTCATCCTCGATGAATCCATGATGCGCCATGAGAAGTTGAACTTCCATCCCTTGAAGAATGACGCCACCACTACCATTTCTTCTGCTGACCTTGTCACCTTCATCAAAGCCACCGGCCACAACCCACGCATTGTGGCGGTGAGCGATCCGGCCTAAATTACGAGTCACCATGAACATGCTTTCCAACACACCCGCAGATCAAAACCTCATCAAGGATTCCACCACCAAGACTTTCATGGCGGATGTGGTCGAAGCTTCGAAGTCCGTTCCCGTCATCGTGGATTTTTGGGCGCCATGGTGTGGCCCATGCAAAACGCTGGGCCCTGTTCTCGAAAAAGTGGTGCGCGAGGCCAAGGGCAAGGTGAAGCTGGTCAAAGTGGATATTGACCAAAGCCCGGAGATTGCAAGCCAGCTGCGGGTGCAATCCATTCCTGCGGTTTTTGCCTTCGTGGATGGGCGTCCTGTGGATGGTTTCATGGGCGCTGTTCCTGAATCACAAATTCGGCAATTCATTGGCCGCCTTGGCAGCATGGGTGGCCGTGCTGAGCAGATTGAAGCGGCGCTGAAAATGGCACGCGAAGGTTTGGCTGCAAAAGATTTTGAGGCAGTGCTGGATATCACCGGCCAGATTCTCGAAGTGGAACCAACGACTGTCGAGGCCTATGCGCTGAAGGCGCGCGCTGAAATGGAACTGCTGCAGCTTGAAGTCGCGGCCGCCACTTTGGCTGCTTGCCCCGCAGACAAACAGAGCGATGCCAATATCGTAAGTGCCAAAGCTGCGCTGGATCTGCTGTTGAACCCCGTTGATACATCTGCCGTGGGAAAACTGGAAGCCGCCATCACCGCCGATCCCAATGACTTTGAAGCACGCCTTGAATTGGCCAATGTGTTGAATGGTTCGGGCAAGCGCAATGAAGCCATCGACCAGCTCGTCTATGTCATCAAGAAAGACCGCAGCTTCAAGGATGATGGCGCACGCAAGCAACTCGTTTCTTATTTCGAAGCCTGGGGACCCAAGGACGAAGCGACGCTCATTGGCCGCCGCAAGCTTTCCTCGGTGCTGTTCTCCTGATGGCGGGGCGCTATCATAGGCTTGATGATTTGCCGAAACAGATACCGCTGTTTCCCTTGTCTGGTGCGCTGCTGCTGCCACGCACCGATTTGCCGCTGAATATCTATGAGCCGCGCTATTTGATGATGGTCGAACAAGCCATGGCGGGAGACCGGATTGTCGGCATGATCCAGCCGCTGACAGATGATTCGTCTGCAAAGCCCAAGCTGGAAACAATCGGCTGCGCGGGCCGTATTACATCTTACTCTGAAACGGACGATGGCCGCCTTCTCATCACCATCACGGGCATCAGCCGTTTCAAGTTGAAGCGTGAGCCAAGGGTGAAAACTCCATTTCGCCAAGGCGTGGTGGATTTCAAACCTTTCGCTGCAGACCTTGTGGTCGGCACTGGCGCACCAAGCGTTAACCGCGAACAATTGCTGGAAGCCTTTCGCCAATATCTCGCCGCCAACAACATGACGACGAATTGGGATGAGGTGAATGCCGTTGGAACCGAAGTTCTGGTAAACACGCTTTCGCTGCTCGCACCCTATCCGCCCAAGGAAAAGCAGGCGCTTCTGGAAGCGCCAGATTTAAAAGCGCGAGCCGATGTGTTGGTGGCCCTCACCGAACTGGCGCTCAAAAAGTCTTTGGGTGGCAGTTCCACACGGATGCAATGATGCTAGAGACACGAACCACCGAAGCCAGGCTTCTTGAGATTCTCGTCTGCCCGGTCACTAAGACCAGGCTTTCCTACGATGCCGAAGCGCAGGAATTGATCTCCAAGACTGCGGGCCTGGCCTATCCGATCCGCGATGGCATTCCCATTATGCTGGCTTCCGAGGCGCGGGAAATCAACCGTGAGTGACCTTTGGCCGACCGAGCTTCGTGTCATCGAAGCTGGACGCATGTTGCGGGTCACCTTCGATTCCGGCGAGGCCTTAACACTGCCAGCCGAACTGCTGCGCGTGGAAAGCCCAAGCGCGGAAGTGAAGGGCCATGGGCCAGGCCAGGAACAGCTCGTCTTCGGCAAACAGCTGGTTTCCATTTCGGGCGCAGAGCCTGTGGGCAATTATGCGGTGCGATTGAAGTTCAGCGATGGCCACAGCACCGGAATTTTCACTTGGGCCTATCTTGCCAAGCTGGGACGCGAACAGGAATCCATTTGGAATGCCTATGTCGACAAGTTGCGGGCTCAGGGCCGCGGCCGCGAGCCATAAAGTTCAAGCCGCCAGTCCTCGCATCAGGCGTGGGAGATCTCCGGTCAGGCCCGCTGCTTCTTTCTGCAATTCGCGCTTGATGGGGTTGAGCTGGTCAACCAACCTCAAGCCCGCATGACGCAAGAGGCGCAGAGATTCATTGCTGTTGGCGAATAGGCGGTTCATGCCATCCATCATCGCAGCCGTGGCATAGGTGTCAAAACGCCGCCAGCGAACAAAACCCTCAAGCACCGAAGCCCCGCCAATGTCAGCACCAAGCCTTGCAGCCTCCATTACACATTCACTCAAAGCAGCAGTGTCTTTGAATCCCATGTTCAGCCCCAGCCCCGCCAACGGGTGAAGCGCATGGGCGGCATCGCCTATAAGTGCCAGTCTCGGGGCCGTGAAACTGGAGGCAAGGCGCATGACCAACGGATAGGCATGGCGATGTGACAAGAGCTGCAGCGCACCTCGCTGTGTGCCAAAGCGCTGTTGCAGTTCCGTCAGGAATTCCGCGTCCGGCAGCGCCACTAGTGCCTTGGCCTTTTCGTGGGGCTCCGTCCAAACCAGCGAACTACGGTTTCCGGAAAGTGGCAAAATGGCAAAAACGCCATTGGGATTGAAATGTTCTTCCGCGCGTCCGTCATGAGGCAATTCATGGCCAACCGTGAGTGTGATGGCTGACTGGTCATAGTCCCAGCCATCATATTTCAATCCGGCGGCCACGCGTGCAGGCGATCCACGGCCATCAGCACCAACAATGAGATTAGCCTTCAACGATTGCCCGCTTGCCAATTCCACCCGCGCCAGGCCGGGGCCAAAGTGAAAGGCCCGAATTACGGCATTGGGATAGAGAGTGATTGCAGGGCTGTTATCCAGCTCTTTGAGCAACCCTTGGAAGATGATCTGATTTTCAACAAAAACCGCCGGTGCCTCTGGGCTATTATTGAGAAATGAAAGCAGCGGTTTGCGTGTCTCTGCAAAAGCATTTGTATTGGTGTCGGTGACAATCACGCTGCGCATTTCTTGCGCCTGTGGAGCCGTGTTCTCCCATGCACCGAGCGCCTGCAACATGCGTTGTGTCGCCAGCGTCAGGGCAGAACAGCGCGAGTCATGGGCTGTCAGGGCAAAACCATGCGGGTCGGCCCGGTCCACCAAAGCCACGCGCAGGGGCATGCGGCAAGCCCGGCCACCCAATGCCAGCGCAGTGGCGAGGCCGTTGAGGCCCGCGCCTATGATGATCACATCAAACCGAGACATAAACTTGTAATAGCCCAAACGCAGCAATCGGAATAGCCGTGCACTTGTGGCTAAGTTTTAAGCAATTGCAAAAAATTGCCCAAAAAATAGGCATTATGCCCTGCATGAAATTTTTGCGATTCCATAAAATCATTCAAAATCAGTGCGTTATGTTCGAAAGAATCTGGCACGGCACTTGATAGGCAGGTTCTGGTTAAGGAGAAAGGCCTGCCCATGAAATATATCATAGCCATTATCAAACCCTTCAAACT
>JAYTIG010000346.1:0-11033 GCA_043731995.1 Hyphomicrobiales bacterium | reverse complement strand
ATCCGCCTCGCTGGAGGCCAGGTTGAGTGTGTTGTCGGTTTCGTCGATATCGACTCTGAGGCCAGGGTATTTCTTTTCCACAAGCGCGCAAACCGGGGCGAGGATGTTGAAAAATGACCCAACAGAAGTGATTTTGACATTGCCTTCGATTGCTTGCTTGGCCGATTTGATGGCGGTTGTAGTGGTATGGACTGCGGCCTCCATGGCTTCGGCGGTGCGCAGCGCCATGGTGCCTTCGGCCGTGAAGCGGAACTCCCTGCCGCCGCGCAAAACCAACATTGCGCCGAATGCTTCTTCAGCAGCAGCAAGCCTGCGGCTGACGGTTGAACTGTCCACCCCCAATATGCGTGCCGCAGCAGCAACGGAACCCCCTCGCGACAGGGCGAGGATGACTTTCATGTCGCTCCATTCGAGTTCTGACAAAGCTGCTTTCCATTCCGCCCCCAGCGCGAGGCTATGGGAGAGCCTGCATTTTTGCAAGATTGCCGTGCACTGATGTGCCTTACTTTTCGCACGAGATGATTGCACGGTCGGACATCGACGAAAAATGCGGAACGTGAGAGGTTGAATTCATTGGAAGGCGACGCTCCGGCGGCACCAACCTTTAGCAAAACCAGGAACACAGGCAAGACACACGATCAGGAGCGAGCCTTCTGAGCGCTCGCGAAAACTTGCCCCATCAGAGGAGAAACGACCATGTCCAAGCGTGAATTCATGAAAGCCGCAGCCGGTGTTGCTGCGACCGTTGTAACCGCTGGCCTCGCCGGAAAAGCACAGGCCGCAGCCATGGGCCCGGTGCTGGCCGTGATCAGCCACCCCGTGAAAGACTATGCCGCCTGGCGCGTGATCTATGACAGCGCCGAGCCGATCCGACAGAAGGCGGGTGTCACAGGTGCCGAAGTTTTCCATGATCCGAAAGATCCCAAGATGATGGTGATTGTTCATCGCTTCCCCAGCCTTGAAGCAGCCCAGGCTTTTCTCGGCGATCCCGGCCTGAAGGCCGCCATGGAAAAGGGCGGTGTTACGGCGGCACCAACGGTTGTCATGGCCGTCGCGGTTTAAGCGCGTTCAGTGTGGCGGGTGGCTTACAGCGCTCGCCACCGATTTCTGGTTCAACCCAAAGAATGAGGAGCAGGCGATGAGCACTTCAATACAAACCGGCGCGGTGAAGAAGACCCGCGATATCCACAATCACCATATGAACTCAACCGCGTGGGATCGTTTCAAGTTCCGCGATGATGATATCGTGATTTCCAGCTACGCCAAATCCGGAACCACCTGGATGCAACAGATCATTTCGCAATTGATCTTTGATGGTGCTGAAGGCTTGCCCGTATCCAAAATGTCGCCTTGGGTTGATTTGCGTATCGTGCCGCCAGAGGCCTTTGCAGCCCTGGACCAGCAGACGCATCGCCGCTGCGTCAAAACCCACTTGCCTGTTGATGCCCTCGTGTTCTCGCCCAAGGCCAAATATGTCTATGTGGGCCGCGATGGCCGCGACATGGTATGGAGCCTGTTCAATCACTATGCCAATGCCAATGAACATTGGTATGGCGCGCTGAACAACACACCGGGCCGTGTGGGCCCAGCACTTGAGCCGCCGCCGCCAACGGCTGCCGAATTTTTCCGCCAGTGGTTTGAGCGTGACGGCTATCCCTTCTGGTCCTATTGGGAGAATGTGCGCTCATGGTGGGCGTTGCGCAATTTGCCGAATGTGAAGTTCATGCACTTCAATGACATGAAGCGTGATTTGCCGGGCTCAATCCGCGAAATTGCGGATTTCCTTGGCATTCAACCCGATGCAAAAACATTCCAGAACATTGTTGAACATTGCACCTTTGCCTACATGAAGGCCAATGCGGAAACAGTTGCGCCAATGGGTGGCGCGCTGTGGGAAGGCGGTGCCCAAACCTTCATCAACAAAGGCACCAATGGCCGCTGGAAAGACGCACTCACACCAGCCGAGTCACGCGCTTATGAACAACGCGCGATCAGGGAACTCGGTGATGACTGCGCGGCCTAGCTGGCCCATGGCAGCACGCAAGAAGCGACTGCGTCACACACGACACCGAAAGTTGCCGCAGAATAGATTTAGTGTGGTCGGTTGAAGAATTCCCTCCCCTTGATGGGGAGGGGAGTCCGGCAAGTGTGCAGACTACAAGTGCTTGCGCAAGCTGGCTGTCAAATTGCCCTTTTTGCCTGCCTCGACGCGATCAAGCCCCAGCCATTGCGCCATCCGATCTAATTCTGCCGCCAGGGCGGGGGCCACTGTGGAGTGATCTGCCGTCTCCTCGGCATGGATGGCATTGGCGCGGAGGATACCGGCCTCGCGGTCTGCCTTCAGGCAAACGCGGCCGGCGATTTCCTCGCCCATCAGGAATGGCAACACATAATAGCCAAATTTGCGTTTGTGTTCAGGTGTATAAATCTCGATCCTGTAGTGGAAATTGAAGAGCCGCTCGGCCCTGTCACGGTTCCACACCAAGGGGTCAAAGGGCGAGAGCAGGGCTGTGCCACCCGCCTTGCGCGGGGTTTTCACACTGGGCAGCACATAAGCGGGCTTGGGCCAGCCTTGCACCTTCACTTCAATGAGCTTCTTCTCCGCCACCAGCGCTTGGAGCGCGCGGCGGGCATCTGCCACGGGCAGGCGGAAATAATCGCGCAGATCAATCTCGGTGCCGATGCCCAGTGCTTCAGCGGCCATCAGCGTGAGGCGTTGAAAGGCTTCTTCCTCACCGGGCGTGGGCAGGGCGAGAATCTCCGCCGGGATCACGCGCTCAGACACATCGTAAAGCCGCTCAAAACTGTCGCGGTGTGAGGCGGCCACAAGGCCGTGGTCAAACAGCACCTCAACCGCAATCTTGCCCTTGCTCCAGCCCCACCAGCCGCCGGAAGATTTGCCTGCGCCGGGAATTTCGGCGGCGCGCACGGGGCCGTTCTTGGCGATGAACTCGAGCGTCTTTTTCAGAAAGGCCTTTTCGTCGCGCGCGAAGCGATCAAAACCCAGATAAATCCCATCACCCTTTTGTGCGCGGTGGTGGCGCCAGCGCATCAGCGGGTGAAGGGGTAGTGGCACAAGGCTGGCTTCATGCGCCCAGCATTCAAACACATGGCGGCCTGTTTTTGCCAACGTGCGCTTGTCCAGCGCGGCGCGGTCATAAGCTCCAGCGCGCGAAAACAGCGGTAGATAATGAGAGCGGGTGAGAACATTCACGCTGTCGATCTGCAGCAGGTGCATTTCATCCAGGGTGGAAGCGAGTTTCGCCCAGCCCGCGGGCTTGTCGCGTGATTGCTGGCGGAATCCCTGGGCTGCCAGAGCGATGCGGCGGGCTTCACGCAGTTCCATTTAGCAAGACCCGATCCGCCGAATTTGAATCAACCCACAACAACGCATCGTCCCCGGGCAGGCGGGGATCCAGCTTAAATTGCGCGCACTGAACCCAGCCAAAGCGGAACCCCGGCAATCGCCGGGGTAACGGAGTTTGGGTGATTGAGCCTTGATCAAACTTCAGGCGGCGTCGTGCCAGATGGCCTCTGCGGGCTTGGCATCGCCAGCACTCAGCTGCTTGTTGAATTTGTAAAGTGTGGAGCAATAGGGGCAGATGGTTTCACTGGCAGCACCCATGTCGATGAAAATATGCGGGTGGTCATGGGGCGGCAGGGCGCCGATGCACATGAATTCCTTTGCCCCCACCTCAATGCTGGCAAGGCCCATGGAATTCTGGAAATGCGGAGTTGCGCCGGCGGCCATGATCATCCTCAAAGTCTTGTGTTTGTGAGATGCGGATAGCATACAGCACCCATGACTGAAAAGTTCAATTCTGCCGGTGTTGAAATTGCCTATGAGGTGTGGGGGCAGGGGCTGCCCGTGCTGCTGATCCACGGCTTTGCTTCCAACATGAATGTGAATTGGGTAGAGACGGGCTGGGTAAAGGCGCTCACTGGCACTGGCTACCGCGTGATTGCCTTTGACAATCGCGGCCATGGGCAAAGCGGCAAGCTCTATGACAGCAACCAATATCTGGCCCCCATGATGGCGGATGACGCCAAGCGGCTGCTGGATCATCTGGCGATCGAAAAGGCCGCAGTGATGGGCTATTCCATGGGTGCGCGCATTTCGGCTTTCCTCACCATGCAGAACCCGGCGCGCGTGCGTTGCGCGATTTTCGCGGGGCTGGCCGAGCGCATGATCAGTGGCGTGGGCGGGGCGGAGGAAATCGCCGACGCGCTGGAGGCCGCACACCTGGCGGATGTGACAGACCGCAGCGCGCGGGGCTTTCGCATCTTTGCGGACTCCACCAAGTCAGACCGTGCCGCGCTGGCCGCCTGCATCCGCTCCTCGCGGGTGAAGATCAAAACTGACGCGCTGGCCGCGATCACATGCCCCGTGCTGGTGGTGGCAGGCGAGCTGGATGATGTAGCCGGAAAAGTGGAAGGGCTTACATCCATCATCCCCGGTTCGAAAGGCGTGGTTCTTCCCAAGCGCAATCACATGAATGCTGTGGGAGATAGCGGGTATAAGGAGGCTGTGTTGGGATTTTTGGGGGAGGTTTACCGGTAAACCTCGCGGCGATTGCCGATGCGGACGACGAGGATGCAGATCTCTTGATCTTGAATTCTACAAATGATGCGATAGTCACCCACCCTATATTTCCAAAATTCACCGAACTTTGAACCAGTCAAAGCCTCACCCAGTTCACGCGGATTGCCTCGTACGGCAAGTCGTTCAATCAAGAATTTGAGAATGCGCCTTGAGGTCTGATGATCGAGCTTGGCAAATTCCTTGCGGGCGTCCCGGTCAAACTCAATCTTCCAAGCCATGTTCGCGCATCACGTCTTCCAGGGGGATAGTTTTCGACTTGCCAGACTGGATGTCGCTCCAGCGCTTTTCCGCCAAATACAAATCTTCCAGGTCAGCCAATTGTTCACGGATGGCTTCGATCATGTAATAGGTCTTGGTGCGGCCAGTCTTCTTGGCCAGCTTGTCAAGGCGGATAGATAGGTCTTCAGGCAAGCGAAGTGAAACGGCCATGTTTGAGGTTCCTTATATTGCGATACATGTATCGCATAATGAGTAACAGTTTGCAATGGCGGATGCAAATTCTCAACAGCCAATTGCCACAATGTTATACAGAAGAAGGCCGCAGCTATTTTGTGGATTGGGAGAGTAGCAGGGTGTTCAAATGCTCTGATACTTCGAGTTAAATGTAATGGACCGCACCGCAATCCATCTCGGCAATGAAAGTGGGCGTTCCTGTTCTTTCCGTCCTTGTCATGTGGCAATGGCCCCTCTTTGACTTTCAGCCAGTCTGAAATCCGTTGAGGAGCGAGACAACAACTTGGCGGAGGACTTGAATGGCTTTTCACTTTTTCTTGCGCCGAGGCTTTTGCGATTGGGCTATTGGCCGGTTTGCGGCACTCAAACGCGAAACCTTTGGTGTCTTCTCAGACCCGATGTGCGCCGTTGTACCTCTATGGCGCATGATCAATCCATCCACATGTTTTGCAAATGCAGAGCCCGACTGAATTTTGATCAGTTCCCACGCTGAACAAAAGCCGGGTGCCGAAACAATTGCCTCCTGGAACTGATCACTCGGCAAATCACTATCTTTGCGCGTGCCGTCATTGAGATGATTCCACACATTTTCCCAGCGCCGCATGAGTGAGGTCAGCGCAAACCTGAACCGCACCTGCTCAAGGCTATTCAGAGATTCAAAATCATCAGCACCACGCAACATCAGGCTGCTCAATTCCGGATTGCGCGCCATTTCATCCCAATGGGAGGTGAAGGAATTGACGAAATGCTGGATGGCTGAAGCGCGTAAGGCTTTGGCATTGTTGCGGATTTGGATTGCCGCATAGACAATTGAAGCAATTGTACCGAGGGCTACCGCGATTTGCGAAAATTCAGCGAGGGTCATGGTGTTCTGTTCTCTCGTGACTTGCTTCAATCAAGTGTTAGTCCGGATTCATGGAACCGCGATGGAATTCTGGTGGCAACGCAAGAAACTCATCAATCAGAATTTGCATCGCCTAACCTTGACTCCAACCAACGTCGTCTTCGTGGGCTTGCAAGACTTGTTGGGTGGGTCGAAAATTTGGGCCTAGTGCTGGAGTATGGCGAGGAATAGCCGGTTCACCGTACGGTGTCAAGAATGATTTGCTATCATGTGAATTTAAATTTCAAACCAGGGCTTAACCGTGAATTGCTTCATCTCATCTTGTGATTGCCGCAGCCTCTCCCCAAGTTCCTTAAATCGCGCTATAATCACTGCAGGAGAATGCCATGGCCCGCGAAATTGGATATGTGAAAGCCGTTGAAAAGATCGATCCGGTTTGGGATCGGTTGCGCCATGAGGCTGAGGATATTGCCCGCTCTGAACCGGGGCTGGGTGGCTTTGTCTATTCCTCCATCCTGTCTCATCACTCGTTTGAGGAATCGCTCATTCACCGCCTGGCGCAGCGCTTGGGCAGTCCTGATTTGGGCGCTGATGCCATTGTCACCGGATTTTCCGATGCCATTGCGGCGGAGCCCGAGATTGGCTTTGCGGCCCGCGCGGACTTGATCGCCACCTTTGACCGGGACCCGGCCTGCCACCGCTATATTGATCCCTTCCTTTATTTCAAAGGCTGGCAAGCCTTGCAGGCGCACCGCATGGCGCACCGGCTGTGGCTGATGGGGCGCAAGGATTTTGCCTATTACATCCAGAGCCGCAGCTCGATGATTTCGGCGGTGGACATTCACCCCAATGCCCGCATCGGCAAGGGCATCATGATTGATCATGGCCATGACATTGTGATCGGCGAGACTTGCGTGATCGAAGACAATGTATCGCTGATGCAGGGCGTCACCCTTGGTGGAACGGGCAAAGAGTCCGGCGACCGCCATCCGAAGATCCGCCAAGGCGTGTTGATCGGGGCAGGGGCGAAGATTCTCGGCAATATCGAGATTGGCCGTTGCAGCCGCGTGGCTGCCTGCTCCGTTGTGCTCCACGCCGTGCCGCCCAACACCACAGTTGCCGGGGTTCCGGCCAAGATCGTGGGCAAGGCCGGTTGTGATGAGCCTTCGCGCGCCATGGATCACAATGTTGATCCGGATGATTGCTGCAGCGGCTGATCATCGTTGCGGATGAACCGAAACTGAACTTTCACTTCAGCGCCCGTTCAAACCGGGCGCTGCATTTTGCTCCTATCACGACTGGCAAACACGCCGGCCAAGATTGGAGAAAGAAATGTTCAAGAAGCTCATCATCAGTGCGGCCCTGGTTGCAGGTGCCACTTCAATTGGAACCGTGAGTGTTCAGGCCATGCCCCTGTGTCAGGGCAATCCAGGCCTGTGCTTGCAAAAGATGCCGAACATTCCGATCAACCCGGTGATTGTGAAACCGATCAAGTTCATACCCGTTCCCATCATTCCGATCACGCCACTGCCGGTTGGCCCGGCCCCTGCGCCCACGCCGAGCGGCCCGTCTTTCGGCATCAATGTCAATCTCGGCGATGGCGGATATGCGGATGGAACGGACTATGTGTCTTGCCATGAAGCCAAGAGCATTGTGCGCCAGCACGGCTACCGTCATGTGCACACCCAATCATGCGGCGATGGCGATTACTCCTTCTTCGCCACGCGCCATGGCACCCCATATGTTGTTGAAGTGTCTGACAGCGGCGAAATTCTAAATGCAGACATCGCGGACTGACCGGGACGGCCGGACAGGGACATGGCTGCCTGTGGGCTTTAATGCCCCCCAAAGTTCATAGGCGCCATGTTTCGAAGGGCGGGTCTTTTGGCCCGCCCTTTGCTTTTAACCATGGGTTGGGCTATGCGGGCATTGTTACAGGAGACGCGCCTTGAAGCCCGAAGAACTTGCCAAACTCACCGCCTATTTCCGCAAGGTGTTCAACAATTCCACCATTGCGGCCAAGGCCCGCCCGCAGAAAAAAGATTCTTGTGAGCTTTATGTGGGCGAGGAATTTGTGGGCGTGGTGTTCCGCGATGAGGAAGATGGCGATCTCTCATATAATTTCTCCATGGCGATCCTTGACATCGACCTGCAATAACCAGTCTCGTTAACGCTGATTGCTGATCGCAAAGCCGTCGGCCCCCGCCTTGCAACGCCCTTCAACCGGGAAGGGCTGTTCCCAGTTTGGAGCAGCAATGGTTGGTGAACGTGGATTATCACCAGATCGCATATTTGTTTGCTGTGGCAGCGGGGATCATATCCTCCGGAGCCATTGGCAGCCTTTGGGTGCTGGCTGTGGATGAAGCGCCTGATCTTCGCCAGTTCGAAGAGCCCGACTTGCTCACGCCATTGCGCGCTCTGGTATTGGTTTTTTCTGCCCCCACAAGGCTGATCGTGAATTCCTTCTGGTATCTGATCGACCGGCCATGGCTGGGCTTTCTCATGCTGCTCCTCGGCTTGGCTTGGAGCTTTGTGCAAGGTGTGTTTATCATGTCGCAGGTTTTTGGTGTGACATGAAGGGCCGAGAAAATGCCGCTCTACACTTTGGATGGAACCACTCCCGACATTGATGTGGAGGCTTGGGTTGCGCCCTCGGCCGATGTGATTGGCAAGGTGCGTCTGGCACGCGACGGCAGCATCTGGTTTGGCGCGGTGCTGCGCGGCGACAACGAGTGGATTTCCATTGGTGAAGGCAGCAATGTGCAGGATGGCTGTGTCTGCCACACTGACGTAGGTGCCCCCTTGGAGATTGGCCCCAATTGTACCATCGGCCACAAGGCTATTCTGCATGGCTGCAAGATCGGCGAGCAAAGTTTGGTTGGCATGGGCGCGGTGATCCTCAATCACGCTGTCATCGGTGCGCGTTGCCTAATCGGCGCGCACGCGCTTATCCCCGAAGGCAAGGTAATCCCCGATGGCTCACTGGTAATCGGCGCACCGGGAAAAGTGTCGCGGGTTTTGAGCGAGGAAGAACAGGCCGGGTTGCTCAAAGCTGCCGAGAGTTATCAACGTAACTGGCGAAGGTATCGGGCAGGGCTTATGGCCAACTGAATGAGAACATCCGAGTGGCGGCGACGAGTTAAATGCACTGTCACCCGTAATCGCAGTCCACCCCTGTTACCGCAACCCCAAAGACAGCTGGCATAACAGCGACTGCTATTGCACCTTAACGGGAATCGGCAAGGTCGCCACGTATGCGCCCCACGCGTCAACTACTACATGCACGGGGCCGGATTAAGCGATTGCTTGCTGCGTTCCGCCAAAGCCGGTGACGACATTCCAGACCATGCAAGCTGCGATGATAGTCAGAACAGTTTTTGTATAGCGGTCGGTCATAGAATTCCTCCTTCGTTGATCCTCAAAGAAAAATATGCGCCCGCGCAAGTCGTTAGGCTGGAAATAAGCGGGCATCCGCGCCAAACTTGTGAATGATCTCCTCGACATATTCGCGAAGTTGTGTCGCGTGGTTAAGCGGCAAACTAGCGCCATCAAGCCAGTATGCCCATTGAGCGGCGGTGCGGGACTCCCCTAAGATTTTTGCTGGAAGAAAAAAGCCCTCCACATCATCGAGCAAATTCAGTGCAGTTTTAAGTTGCTGCTTCAAATACTGGTCGCTGATTATTCCGTTCAAATTAGATAAAGAGGCTCGCTCTTTCTCAACTCTTGACCGGATTTCGTCAACGCGGTCGCTTGCTTCCTTTAACATGGTTACCTCGGAATTATGGGATGCAGTCCAGTTCATTTAATCAGTTAACTTTCACGCCGCCTCTGGCTGATAGTGCAGCACCAGCGTGGTGGTCGCACGGATGGGTGTGATGGCATAGGAATTACGGTGGAATTACGGTGATAGTGTTGGACTGCACCCCAATTTATACAAAACCATAAGTCCAAGGTAGCTTTGCCTGTTCACAGTTGTCATTTTGATAGTTACGCCGAATTCCACTCTGGAGAGTATGGCACGCGCGAAAAGCTGGGTTCCGGCTCGCGCCTGCGCTGGCGCTCCGGCTTGGCCGGAATGACGGTGTGGTGTTGAGATTCCGGCTTGACTGAAATGATAGTGCAAAAAAGTGGAGCCGACACTGAGGTGGGATTCAGTGCCGGCTCCCAGTTAGCCCGGCAGCTTGGGGGATGGGGGACGCCAGCCGAGCCTAGAAAATGTGTTCACAAAACGCGGTTCTCAATTGCTCCTTGTGCCAACTGGGATTTGCGCTGCGGTGTAGGTGCCGGGCGCCTTTTGCAGGCTGACCCATTTGTTCGATTGTTCCTGCGACTGGCGTTTCAGGAAAGTGTAGCCAGTTTCATTCCAGCGCAGGATTTCCTGGCGGCGGTTGTCAAGCACGTAGTCGCCCTTGTCGGTGATGACGGTGAGAACGGCATGGCCATCATTGTTCTCATCCAGCACAACCGTGATCAGCAATTCATCGGCACTGACGCCAAGGCCTTGAAGGTAGCGCTTTTTCAAAAGCACATAATCTTCGCAGTCACCGGCATCGACGGGATAAGTCCAATAGTCCGGCACACCGTAAAGCTCCATGTCAGTGGCGGGGCGGATGCGGGTGTTCACATAATGGTTCACCTGGCGCAGTTGATCCCAGCTTGCGGTGGTGACGGAAAGGCTTTCAGCCTTGCCACTGGAGAATTTGCATTCGTCTTCGCCGCGGCCGCAGAATTCCACATAGCCGATGGGCGGCAGGGTTTTGCCGAAAGTGGCGGCCGAAACGGCATCCTTGTCCGGCTTTTCGAACATGCTGGCGTTCAGGGCATGAGCTGCAGAAGCAGACATTGCCAAGCTGAGAAGCGCACTCCCTAGTTTCGACGCGAACGTCATTTTGAAGCCCCATTTGTTTTTCTTCTTATGGGCACAAGGTATCAGGCACAGCTTTCAGGCGGGTTCGGAAGCGCGATACAAGTCTATGTAATTGCTACTGAATCTGGTATAGCTCTATTAACCATGTAAAAACTGGAGGCCGGGCACGGTGAGGGGTTGCGAAAAATGAATCCGCCTGTTAATTGCCACAGCGCTTTGTAATGGCATGCGGCCGTGGCGGAATTGGTAGACGCACTACCTTGAGG
>JAYTIG010000345.1:0-1552 GCA_043731995.1 Hyphomicrobiales bacterium | reverse complement strand
GGGTGGCGGAATGACAGATCTTTCCCATGTGGCCCCGCTGCGCGACGCCTGGGGCGCGCTGCGCCCGGAATTCTTCGAAGACATGAAAGCGGCGCTGGCCGCACAAGATGCCAAGCAGGCCCGCAGCCTGACGCGAGACCTGCATGCCGCAGATCTTGCTGACGTGCTGGAAGGCCTTGCCGCACCCGAGCGCGTTTCGCTGATCGCCTTGTTGGGCAAGAACTTTGACGTGGAAGCCCTTGCCGAGTTGGAAGAGGGCACGCGCGACTCGGTGGTGGAAAGCCTGCCGCCGGAAGTGATGGTCTCTGCCATCAAGAAGCTCGACACGGACGATGCCGTTTATCTCATTGAAGATCTGGATCGGCAGCAACGCAGTGAAATTCTTGCCAAGATCCCCAAGGAAGAGCGCCTCGCGCTGAACCGCGCGCTCGACTATCCCGAAGATACCGCTGGCCGCCTGATGCAAACGGAATTTGTGGCTGTGCCCGAGTTCTGGACAGTTGGCCGTGTGATTGATCATGTGCGCTCAGCGCGCGCCTTGCCGCTGAGCTTCCAGGAAATCTATGTGACGGATGAAGGCTTCCATCTCAAAGGGGCCTTGCCGCTTTCGCGTCTTTTGCGCGCCGCGCGCGAACGCGATGTCAAAAGCCTGATGGATACCGAACAAACGGTTTTCAGTGTGGCCGATTCCAGCGCTGACGTGGCCTATAAATTTGAACAATACAATTTGGTCTCGGCCGCTGTCATTGATGCCTCGGGGCGGCTGGTTGGCATGATGATGGTGGATGACGTGCTCGATATCATCCAGCAAAAGGCGGAAGATGACATGCTGCGCCTTGGTGGTGTGGCCGCCGATGAAGAACTTACCGGCCCGGTTGGGCAGGTGACGCGCTCGCGCTTCCTGTGGCTGTTCGTCAACCTGCTCACAGCCATTCTGGCGTCCTGGGTGATTTCGCTGTTTGACGCCACTATCCAGCAGATGGTGGCGCTGGCCGTGCTCATGCCGGTTGTCGCTTCGATGGGCGGCAATGCGGGCACGCAGACTATGACTGTTGCCGTGCGTGCGCTGGCCACACGCCAATTGGGGCCATTCAACGCCGTTCGCGTGGTTGTGCGCGAATGCGCGGTGGGTTTGATCAACGGTTTGCTGTTTGCAGTGATCATGGGGCTGTTCACCTGGTGGTGGTTTGGCTTCTCGGCGCTTGGCCTGATCATTGGTGCGGCAATGATCATCAACCTGCTCGCGGCAGCACTGGCCGGAATCCTGTTGCCCTTGGCGCTGGATTGGCTGGAAAGTGACCCTGCCATATCCTCCGCAGTGTTCTTGACTACGGTGACGGATGTGACTGGCTTCTTCTCATTCCTCGGCCTGGCAACGCTGTGGCTGCGGGCGGGCGGCAAAGTCTGAGCAGCGGGGCTGGGCAGGCGGGGCTTGCAAATTGTGTCTTTGGCGGCTAGAAGCCCGGCCAATCCCTACATTTTCAGGAGTCTTGAATTTGGCCCGCGTCACCATTGAAGATTGCATCGACAAGCTGCCGAACCGTTTTGAGCT
>JAYTIG010000344.1:0-1552 GCA_043731995.1 Hyphomicrobiales bacterium | reverse complement strand
GCGCTGATCAAGGCTTTTGACCAGCCAGGAAGCCTGCTGCTGGCATTCGGCAAGGAACAACTTGTCTTCTGACTTTGCCGCGCCGCGCGTAACACGTGCGGCATATTGATTGTTGAGCAGAACGCGCGGCAGTGTTTCGCTGTTGAGTTCAACCAGCCAGCTTCCATCCTGGGCCGCGCGCACCGAAACATCCGGCACCACGGGCACAACAGGTTCCGCCCCAAAGACATGGCCTGGCTTTGGGTTGAGCTGCCGCAACTCAGCAATCATGTCATGCAAATCATCCAGCGAAACCCCGCACAGGCTTTTCAGAACAGCGAAATCACGCCGCGCCACCAGGGGCAAATTGTCGATCAACTTTTCCATGGCGGGATCAAAATGATTGCGCTCTTTCAACTGCAGCGTCAGGCATTCTTTCAAGTCAGCGGCGAACACACCCGTGGGGTCAAAAGTCTTGAGCACAGAAAGCACGCGCTCCACATGCGCCACATCCGTGCCCAGTGTTTGCGCCATGGCAGCAGCACTGGCCGTGAGATAGCCCTGCTCATTCACCATGCCGATGGCCTGTTGCCCGACGAGCAGATCTTTCGGGTCACGGAAATTCAGATTGAGCTGGCTCGTGAGATGTTCAGGAAGGGTTTCTTCACGGCTGATGGAAGCGGCATAATCCTGCGCCTCACCATCGAGTGAGACAGCGCCAGAACTGCGCATGTTCTGCCAGCCTGGATCAAGCCCAGGGCCAGCCGCCAATTGGGTCACATTTTCTTGTGGTCCGTCAGAGGGTGAAAGTGAACCATCGCCCTCATCGCCGCGCGCATCAGCCGCCGAGAATGGCGCATCTGGCACATCCGCACCAACTTCGGATTTGGAAGACGTTTCCTGTGCGGCGTCGCCACGCTCCAGCAGCGGGTTGCGCTCCAACTCTTGATCGACAAATTCGGCAAGTTCGACATTGCTCATGGCCAACAGTTTGATCGCCTGCTGAAGTTGCGGCGTCATCACCAGCGATTGCCCCTGTTTCAGGGCGAGCTTTTGCATCATGGCCATGGCGGCAAGTTTTATACCAACCCGGTCACGGGCTTGTTAAGCGCGGATTTAAACCGGATATGTGGTTAGAAAAGTCTTACGTGCAATCGACCTAGACCACACGCGAAGCATGCAGGCTACAAGCTTCAAATATGAAAATCCTTGCCCAGGTAATACCTGCGGACATCGGCATTGTTCACAATGGCAGAGGGCGTGCCCTCGGTCAGGACGTGGCCCTCATGGATGATGAGGGCGCGGTCGATGATTTCAAGGGTTTCTCGTACGTTGTGATCCGTAATAAGCACCCCGATTCCCCGAGTGGTAAGCTGGCGCACCAGCTTGCGAATATCACCGATCGCAATGGGATCAATCCCGGCGAAAGGTTCATCGAGGAGCATGAAGTCTGGGTTGGCGGCAAGGGCGCGGGCGATTTCCACGCGCCGACGCTCTCCGCCAGAGAGCGCAACAGACGGCGAATGCCGGATATGGGCGATTGAGAATTCATCATACAACTCACGCAACTTAC
>JAYTIG010000343.1:0-1553 GCA_043731995.1 Hyphomicrobiales bacterium | reverse complement strand
ATCATTATCCAATCTTCTTCACACCCGACTACTACGATTACTACCCTGGCTCTTATGACCCCTACTATTCCCCCGGCTACGCGCCATATTACGGCCCGCCGGAACTGCTATTTGGATTTGGCTTCGGCGGCATCGGCCACCATTGGCATCACTAGTCTGGGGCGCAATACATCTGCGAACTGGCCCAGCTTGATTAGTTGGGCCTGAGCGGGCATATGGAGGCCATGGATCAGGAACTTATAACGCCGGATAGGTCACCTAAGTCGGGCGAACAGGCTTTTGGCACCACTGGCATTTTCATTGCTGCAGCAGGCGCAGGCCTGTTAACGCTGTGCCTTGTGGGCGCAGCGGCGGTTGCCTCTGTCTGGGCCTTTTCAAAAATGCTGGGCTTTCCTGATATCGTGATCGAACTGCTGCTGGTTTTGGTGGTCATCCCCATTCTCATGGCCACGGTTTGGACCGCCAGCCGGGCCTGGCATGTGGAGCAGCGTCTGGCCCGTGGCCAGGATATAGACACCCCAGTGTTCAAGACACTCTATTACTTGCGTCAGAAAAGCTGACACTTCAACCTCACGACGAATCCGCTAAGCTGCTGCCATGACGGTCTGGTCTCGCATTTCTGATTTCGCCCAAAACCTGGGTGACGGTGTTTCCCACGCCATTGAAGGCATCACGGGCGGTTCCAAACCGCCAGAGAAATCCGTGGCTTTCACCATTGGCATGATCGCACTTGGCGCCAAGATGGCCAAGGCCGATGGCGTGGTGACGGATGATGAGGTGAAAGCCTTTTCACAAGTCTTCCACGTGCCCGAAAAAGACAAGGCGGCCGTGGAACGGGTTTTCAACTTGGCCAAACAGGATGTGGCCGGTTTTGAAACTTATGCCGGGCAGGTGGCCAAGCTCTTTGGCACCAAGTCTCATGTTTTGGAAAGTGTGCTTGACGGCCTCTTTCACATTGCCAAGGCCGACAGTGTGATCCACCCAAATGAAATGATCTACTTGGAAAGTGTGGCCGGCATTTTTGGATTCAAGGGTGCCGACTGGCAACGCATCCGTGCACGCCATGTTGCGCTGAAGGACGATCCTTATGAAGTGCTCGGCGTGGCGCATGATGCCAAGATGAGTGAAGTGAAACGCCACTACAAGTTGCTGGTGAAGGAGTTGCATCCTGATAAGCAGATCGCCGCTGGTGTTCCCGAAGAAATGGTGCGACTGGCAACCGAACGCCTGGCGCGCATCAACGCCGCATTTGCTGAGATTGAAAAGGTGCATGAGCTGTGATCGGCACGAGCTTGCCGCACAGCATTTTGTCTTCGCCCAACATCAACGAAAGGAGCGGCAGCAAGCCCGTCTCCATCCTGTTAATGCACTACACCGGAATGGAAACGGCTGAAAGGGCCTGCGATTGGTTGTGCCGCGAGGAAAGCCAGGTTTCCTGTCATTACCTTGTGGATGAGAAGGGGCGCATAACCCAAATGGTCGATGAAACAATGCGTGCCTGGCACGCAGGCGTTTCCTCTTGGCACGGCGAGGAGGATATCAACTCTTTTTCG
>JAYTIG010000342.1:0-1559 GCA_043731995.1 Hyphomicrobiales bacterium | reverse complement strand
CTTCTTCATTCGTGCAGCGTGATGAGGTTATGCCGCCAATGGAATTCCGGCCATATTTTTTCTGAATGCCTTTGAAGCGCGCGGCAGCGAATTGAATTGCTTCGTCCCAAGTCACTTCCTTCCAAGGTTCAGTGATCTTGTCGCGCAGCATCGGCTTCAACATGCGGTCTTTGTGCGTGGCATAGCCCCAGGCGAAGCGACCCTTCACGCAAGAGTGGCCCTCGTTGGCGCCGCCGTCTTTGTAGGGCACCATGCGCACAAGTTCGTCACCCTTCATTTCTGCCTTGAACGAACAGCCCACGCCGCAATAGGCGCAGGTGGTAATGACCGAGTGTTCCGGCTGGCCGATGGCGATGACACTTTTCTCGGTGAGCGTTGCTGTTGGGCAAGCCTGTACACACGCGCCGCAGGACACGCATTCCGAATTCATGAAGCCTTCGTCCATGCTCGCGGAAACGTGGCTGGCAAAGCCCCGGCCATCAATGGTCAGCGCGAATGTGCCTTGCACTTCCTCACAGGCGCGCACGCAGCGTGAACATACGATGCACTTGGCAGGATCAAATGTGAAATAGGGATTGCTCTCGTCCTTGGCCTTGAAGAGGTAATTGGCGCTGCCATCAGCCGCCTTGGCGAACACATGATTGTCTCCAGCATAGCCATAGCGCACGTCGCGCAGGCCAACAGCCCCGGCCATGTCTTGCAATTCGCAATCGCCATTGGCCGCACAGGTGAGGCAATCGAGTGGATGGTCGGAGATGTAAAGCTCCATCACGCCCTTGCGCAACTTGTTCAGGCGCTCATTCTCGGTCGTGACCTTGATGCCGGGGGCCACAGGCGTGGTGCAAGACGCAGGTGTTCCCTTGCGGCCTTCGATTTCCACAAGACACAAGCGGCAGGAGCCGAAGGCCTTGACAGAGTCAGTGGCGCAGAGCTTTGGAATCTTGGTGCCAAGCTCCATGGCGGCCCGCATGATCGACGTGCCTTCCGGCACCGTGATCTCATGGCCATCAATTTCCAGTGTCACCATCTTGGTGGCCTCGGAGATGGGCGTGCCGAAATCCAATTCTTTGATCAGCATGGAATTACCTCTGCCCTAAAACGTGATTATCAATAGATCCGTCACCCCCGCGAAGGCGGGGGTCCAGCTTAACGCCAAGCTCGAAGCGAGACAAAAGCTGGATTCCCGCCTTCGCGGGAATGACGGTTGAAATATAGTGTAAGAAGCAATTCATTCCGCCGCCAATTTCTTGTTCTTCGGCAAGCCGAAGTCTTCCGGAAATTTCTTGAAGGCGCTCATCACCGGCATGGGCGTCAACCCGCCCATGGCGCAGAGTGAGCCATCCGTCATCGTGACACACAAATCTTCCAAAACTGTGGCATTGGCCGCGCGGTTTTCGCCAGCAACGATCTTGTCGATCACCTCGACACCACGGACGGAGCCAATCCGGCAAGGCGTGCACTTGCCGCAGGATTCAATGGCGCAGAATTCCATGGCAAAGCGCGCCTGTGCGGCCATATCCACTGAAGCATCAAACACCACAATGCCGCCATGGCCCAGC
>JAYTIG010000341.1:0-4339 GCA_043731995.1 Hyphomicrobiales bacterium | reverse complement strand
CCGGCCTATAGGGCTTTGCTTGAACAATTTGTGCGCGAGGCCAATGAGGCGGCGGGGCGCAAACCTTCTGACTATTCGGATTTGGAAGGATTCATTTTTGTCTCATCGGCCAAGGCCACAACGCCTTTCCATATTGATATGGAGGAAAACATCCTGATCCAAATCAAGGGTGACAAATTCGTCCGCACCTTTGACAACGAGGATCGCTCGCTGGTTTCAGAAGAGCAGATGGAATCCTCACCTTTCGTACATCGCAACCGCCACTATGAGGAGTGGTTTGAGAAGCGTGCCAGCCTGCACACTCTGAAGCCAGGCGATGCGGTGCACATGCCCTATACCATCCCGCATTGGGTCAGCACGGGCAAAAGCTATTCCATTTCCATGGCGATGACCTGGAAAACGCCGGAAGTTGTGCGCCTGAACAAGATCCGCTTCATGAATGGCACATTGCGCGGTTATGGCATGCCGCAGCGCGTGCCAGGTGCATCACCGGTTGCCGATGCGGCAAAGGTAGTGCTGCATGATGTGATGCGGGGCATGATGGCGCCTTTGCGCAAATCCGAGCGCTTGCGCGTGTTCCTGCGTGGGATGATCTACGGCAAGAAGGCGAATTACTATCTGCAGCCCAAGCAGGGGATGTGAATTATTACGGCGTCATCCCGGCGGAAGCCGGGATCCTTTTCAGGCTGAACCAAATTCCGACTTTCGCCGGAATGACGAATTTAACAGCACTCAGGCCAAAGTTGACAGACGCTCAGTCAAAAGCTTGAAAAAAGCATCGTGGTCAATGCCGCGCACATAATGCGTGTTGGGTACACGCGTAGTCACGCGCCACCAATCCACCACCGTTTGGCCCATGGTGAGTTCACTCTCGCATTCAATCGCGACATTACAATCCCTGCCCGTGAACATTTCGGGATGAAGCAGCCAGGCCACGACACAAGGGTCATGCAACGGGCCACCATCTGAGCCATATTTTTCAACGTCAAAGCGCTCGAAGAAATCCATCATTTCGGCAACGGCGGGGCCGGTTTTGTTTTTCATCACGCGGAATTTTTCGATGCGGGCGCGGGTGGTCAAGGCCTGATGCGTGCAGTCCAACGGGATGAGTGTGATCGGCGCGCCACAATCAAAAACCAGTCTTGCAGCATGTGGATCGACATAGATGTTAAATTCTGCCGTGGGCGTGATGTTGCCGCCCTCTGACCAGCCGCCGCCCATGGCGATGATACGCTTGATGCGAGAGGCGATACGCGGCTCCTTGATCAAAGCGAGGCCAATATTTGTCAGGGGGCCGAGACAGCAAAGCGTTACCGTGCCTGCAGGGCGGGTCATCAGCGTTTCAATGATGAAATCCGGCGCATATTGTTTTTGCAGTGGCATTTTTGGTTCGGGCAACACGGGGCCATCAAGGCCCGTCTTGCCATGCACATGTTCTGCCGTGACCAAGGGGCGCAGCATGGGACGGATGGCCCCGGCATAGACTTTCACTTCCGGTTTGCCAGCCAATTCGCAAACCTTGCGGGCATTCACCTCGGTGAGTGACAGCGGCACATTACCCGCCACGGCGCAAATCCCCAGCAGTTCAATTTCCGGCGAAGCCAGCGCCAGCAAAATGGCCAGTGCGTCATCCTGGCCTGGGTCTGTGTCGATGATGATGTGGTGTTGCAATTTTCTGCTTCCTGTTTTTGTCAGGAATTTTGCGTAAATGATGGGTGAGCGCAAGTGAAATGCAGTGACGAATGGCTGCTTCCTGAACATGGGCCCGAGCATCAAAAACAATTGCGCGCTTGCCTTCAAATTTCAGCGTGTTGCCATAGAGTTCCCTGAAGTGATCGACGAGGCCGCTTTGGCAATGGAAATACATGGCCACGGCGTTTGCGTCTTTGCGCTTGCCGTCGATGCGGATGGTGCTGCCACTACCGCTTTGCAAAGTTAGAAAGCTGAACTGGCCCCAGCGCAAGGCCTCGGTGATTTCGCCAACGCCGCTCAGGTTGCGCGCGGTGCTGAGAACCAACTTCCGCAACGTGAGCAGAAGCTTTCGCGCCCTTGGTGAATAGGGGGCTATGGTCTTTGCGAAAAGTTGGTCTTGCTCGGTCATCAGTTTATTTTGTGATCAGGAAAATACCGTTCCTGCATGTGGCCCAAATAGTTCATCAACACTGGGCGCGAGCGAGTGTAGTCGCCAATCTCGCTTTTGAAATAAGGGCATTCAGCGGCCCAGAGGAAGGCCAGAACACTGGCATCAGCGGCGCAGGGCTTGTCTCCCAAAAGAAAGCGGTTCTTGGTGAGCATGGCCTCAATGGCCTGCAAGTCACCTTTGGCGAGATCAAGCCGTTCTTCGGCAGTGTGCCGGCCAAGACCTTGCAAATGTTGCGTCTTGGCCACCTTCTTGCGCACCGCGCGTGCAATCAAGGGGCGGATGGGGGAAGGAATACCAGCAAAGAATTGGTAAGGGCCTTTCCAGAAATTCTAATCGCGCAGCCAGCGGATGTTCATGGAGAGAAAATAGAAATGCTCTTCAAGCATGCGGGCCACGGCCCAGCCCTTGGCAAGATCGACAGCGCTATAGCCACCCGAGAAATCCGCGCCATGCGCGGTTTCCAAATGGCGCTGGATGAAATAGCTGTCAGCGATGGTTTTGCCGTTGTCTTTCAAATAGGGCGCCTTGCCTTTGGGCGCTTCGCCGAATTTCATGCGCCCTTCAGCATAAGGCAGCCCGGACATCTTCAGCAGCGTGAGGGCTTTGATGCAAAAGGGGCTGGCGTCGGGAAGGCCAAAAAGGGGGCCGAAAACATTAAGTTCCAAATCACTTCTCCTGAGGCTTGCTGTCATATGCTGACAGGAGGCATAGTCCAAGGCTGCTGACAGCATGGTGTCAGCAGAAGTGCAATAGGGTTCAAACATGAGACGCGCAGACCGCTTGCTCCGCATCATCCAGCTTTTGCGCCGCCACCGCAGGCCGGTGACGGGCAGTCGCATGGCAGAAGAGTTGGAAGTTTCGCTCCGCACGCTGTACCGCGACATTGCAGATCTTGTCACTGATGGTGTGCCGATCCGCGGCGAGGCTGGTGTGGGCTATGTGTTGGGGGCCGGATATGACTTGCCGCCCCTGATGTTCAAGTCGGATGAGTTGGAAGCCATCATGCTGGGGCTTTCCTGGGTGTCGCGGCGCGGGGACAAGGCTTTGGCCGTTGCCGCCGATGACGTGGTGGCCAAGATTGGAACGGTTTTACCGGAAGCCTTGCGGCCGTTCTTTTTTGATGCGCCACTGCTGACGCCGCCGAAATTCAATCTCACAGAAGACCAAGTGGATGTTGCCATGATGCGCCAGGCCATCCGGGGGCAGAGCAAAGTGGAAATCGACTATGCCGATGAACAGGGCCGGGTGACGCGCCGGGTGATCTGGCCGATTGCGATTTCCTATTTCGATGCGCAGCGGCTCGTTGTCGCCTGGTGCGAATTGCGTCAGGGCTTTCGCCATTTCCGCAGCGACCGGGTTTCGGCCATGCAGCTATTGAGCGAGAAATACCGCGAGCCACGCCTCAAACTTCTGGCCCGTTGGAAGGATGAGCGAGCCCGCGAAATTCCTGCGCCTTAACCGCGACCTGTGCAATCTCTCGCGGCAATTTCTAAGGGGGGAGCAAGGACGCACTAACCGCTCGTGAAACCAATTGTCTTGTGGCTGCCATCGCAATAAGGCTTGTTCTTTGATGCGCCACAGCGGCAAAGCCATGTCTCCATCACCTTGTTGATGGTTTTGCCAGTGCCTGTGACAATTTCAAGATTGCCCGAAAGATGCAACGGGCCATCCGCGGTTGGATCAATTGATATAGGGCCATTGCGAACATCAAGTGACGTGAACTCTTTGGGTGCGGCCTCACCTGAAGCCGTGAAGCCTGCTTCAACGTGGCTGCCATCGCAAAATGGCTTGTGCCTTGAGGCGCCGCAACGGCAAAGCGTGAAGCGCAGTTCTTTTTCCTTGCCCGCAATTTCCGCTTCGGCGTGAAGGGCGAGTGGGCCATTCTCCCGCAGGCGGATGGTGTTGACGGCGGGTGGCATTTCCATGGGGGAGCCGTCCGGGTAGCTGACTTTGATAGCGCCGGAAGGGCAATTATGCGCCAGTTCCAACAGCTCGGCGGCGGAGGCATTTTCCGGATGAATCCATTCTCCCTGCACATTCGGCACAAAGACATCGGGCCGTCCCAAAACACAGTTGCGCGAATGAATACAACGCCGTGCGTTGAAATGAATGGTGGCCTCCCTGCCTCTAACGATTTCTTCTGCGGCCATGGTTGTCTCCCTGTTTTGACGAAGAGTGCCCTCACTCAGGCCGTGC
>JAYTIG010000340.1:0-1560 GCA_043731995.1 Hyphomicrobiales bacterium | reverse complement strand
GGGTTGAGTGGCGCAGCGGGGTTCTTTATGTAGGAAGCCAAGGCGGGCGTAGTTCAGTGGTAGAACATCTGCTTCCCAAGCAGAATGTCGTCGGTTCGATCCCGATCGCCCGCTCCAAATTTCTCTTTTAGGCAATCAGCTTCTCCAGGCAAAACAAGACCTGGGCTGATCTTGGGACATCATGGCAGCAAAATTCGGAACCAGTGGTTTGCGCGGATTGGCGGAAGAGCTGATCGGCGATGTGGCCATTTCCCACACAAGGGCCTTCATTCAACATTTGAAATCCAAACGGCTGGTGAAAACAGGAGACGTGGTCGGTGTGGGCTTTGATTTTCGTGCCTCAAGCTCGGCCTTGCGTGAGAACGTGGCCGAAGCGCTGCGCATGGAAGGCATGAAGGAATTGTTCTTTGGGGCGGTGCCCACGCCTGCGCTGGCCTTTGAGGCGATGAAGCGCAAGGCGGCCGGCGTGATGATCACTGGCTCGCACATTCCTGCCGACCGCAATGGGTTGAAATTCTATCGGCCCGATGGCGAAATCGACAAGAAGGATGAAAAGGCTGTCGTTTCGCGCGTGGGTAAGCTCAAACCACACAAGTCCGGCGAGGCGATTTCACGTGCTGGTGCCGTTTCAGGCTTCATGGAACGCAATGCCAAGGCTTTTTCGGGCAAGCCGCTGAAAGGTCTGCGCGTGGGTGTCTATCAGCATTCCACCGTGGCGCGGGACATGCTGGTTGATCTGTTGAGATCAACCGGGGCGGAAGTATTGGCGCTGGCAAGGTCTGAAGCCTTCATTCCTGTTGATACCGAAGCTGTTTCTGCGGAGACGCAGCGCCTCATCAAGAATTGGTGTGCGGGTGGGCGTTACGATGCGATTGTTTCTGCCGATGGTGATGGTGACAGGCCGTTGGTTGCGGATGAAAAAGGCCAGGTCCTGCGCGGCGATCTTATCGGCCTGATCACAGCGCGGTTTTTGAAAGCGCAAGTGGTGGTGACACCCATCACTTCCAATTCCGGCCTTGATGAATACTTGCCCAGGGGCACGAGGCGCAGCAAGGTGGGTTCTCCCTTTGTGATCGCGGAAATGATGAAAGCGAAAAAGGCCAAGGCCCGCGCCATTGTGGGCTTTGAAGCCAATGGCGGGTTCTTCACCGCATCGTCCTTCAAAGTGGGGCGTGCCGTGCTTACGCCATTGCCCACGCGCGATTGCTTCCTTCCCATTCTCGCGGTGCTGGCCTCGGCCAGGAAAGCAAAAAAACCGCTTTCTGAATTTGCTGCAAGTTTTGCTTTGCCCGTGGCCCTGGCGGACAGGCTTGAACATTTTCCGGTTGAATCTTCCTCACTTCTCATGGCGCGGCTATCAGCTTCCGACGCGGCCTGTGATGAATTTTTTTCTTCCTTTGGTGCGGTGAAGAAGCGCGACAAGACCGATGGCTTGCGTGTGACATTGGCAGATGGAGCGATTGTGCACTTGCGCCCCTCGGGCAATGCACCAGAGTTTCGCTGCTATGTGGAGGCGGCCACGCAGATTGAGGCTGAAGCCCTTCTGAAGAAAGCCATGGC
>JAYTIG010000339.1:0-4340 GCA_043731995.1 Hyphomicrobiales bacterium | reverse complement strand
CCGGGCTTGATGATCGCGCCGATGATGAAAGCTGGGCCGCCCTTGCGCCCGAGCATCCGCAATTCGCGCTGAAGGAATTGCTCGATGCCATGGGTTTGAAACGTGGCGATGTGAAGCCTTTGGGTAAGGGTGAGGGCCGTCGCCAAGTTCTCATCTCTGAACTCATGCGCCCTTCAGCTACGGCCGAGAGGTGGCACGAGACACTTCCTGACTTGGCCGGGGCTATCAAGTCGGAGACTACAGGCCTGGCTGAGATCGCAGCACCAGACCGGCACCTTGAGGCTCGCGCCATCGCCCTTGTCTTGCGCGAAAGCCTGAGCCTTGAAAATCAAACGGCAGCTTTGGTCACGCCGGATCGCGATCTTGCCGCCCGTGTGGCCAGTGAGTTGCAGCGCTTCGGCATTGTGATCGAAGACAGCGCCGGAACCAGCCTGTCGCGCCTGGGCGCAGGCAGCTTGCTGGATCTCATTTGCACCGCTTGCACGGAGGGCTTCGGTGCGGAAACGCTAATGGCGATCTTGCGTCATGCGGATGTGACGCTGGGCCTGGATCGGCCTGCGCTGGAAAAGGCCCTGCGCCAACTGGAGGTGGCCTGCCTGCGCGGCCTTCCATTTGATCTGGCCGAACTTACTTTTGTTAAGCTCGTCACGGTTTCGCGAGAAGCGCGGGCTTCAGACAGCCGCGCCCATCACGTGGTGAAATCCATAACGCCAGAAGTCTGGGAAAACCTGATCCGACTGGCAGCATCACTGGATAAGATTTTTGATCCTCTTCGCGGCGCACCTGTTCAAGCCTTTGCGGTCCAGCTTGCCAAACTGCGAAACGGCCTTGAAGCGCTGGCTCCCGGCGTGGAGTGGCTGCGCCCGGTGAATGCAGATCTGGCAGACCTGTTGTTGGAACTGCAAGAACAGGCCGCGCTTCAACCTGAAGCGCCGCTCAAGGACGTGGCTTTGCTTGTGCAGCAAATCTTGCGCAAAACCACAGGCCCGCCGCCTGGCACAAGTCACAGGCGGCTTGTCATTCTTGGTGCATTGGAAGCGCGCCTCTTGCCGGCGGATGTGATGATCTTGGGCGGCCTCAATGAAACCATCTGGCCCGCCCAGGCAGACTCGGGCCCATGGCTGAACCGCACCATGCGCAATAAAATGGGTCTGCCCCAGCCTGAGCGAGAGATTGGTTTGGCCGCACATGATTTCGCGCAAGGACTGGGCAATGCCAAAACTTTTCTCACTTGGTCCGGCCGGCTTGGGGGTGCACCGGCCAGCCCGTCACGTTGGCTTCTGCGGCTTGACGCGGTCTTGAAAACTGCGGGACTAGGCAGCCTGGAGGCAAAAGGCGCATCATACGTTGCCTGGGCCAAGGCCCTGCACAGGTTGGATTGCAGCATTAAGGAGCCCTTCGACAAACCCATCGGGAAGCCACAGCCCAAACCTCCTGTCATGCTGCGTCCCAGGCGCTTCAGCGCCACGGAAGTGGAACGTCTGGTGCGCAATCCGTATGCCATTTTCGCGCGGCGCATATTGCAGCTTGAGCGCTTACCTGATTTTGGCTTCGCGCCCGACGCCGCCATGCGCGGCAGCCTGTTTCACGACGCAATCAAAATTTGGAATGAACAACATGCACCGGATGCAGAATGCCTGATTGAATCGGGCCGTAGGGTTTTTGCGCCACTCATTGAGCAACACGAAATCCGCACCTTCTGGTGGCCGCAATACCAGCGCATGGCGAAATGGCTGGCACAGCAAGAGGTAGAGCTCAAATACGGCTTGTTACGCATCCATGCCGAAGTATCCGGCGCGCACGAGTTCAAAATTCAAGACGTGCCCCATAAGCTTACTGCGCGTGCCGACCGTATCGACGTCCTGCAAAATGCCGTGCGCATCATTGACTACAAAACGGGTTCTCCGCCGTCGCCGGACCAGATTGAAACGGGACTCTCGCCACAGCTGCCCCTTGAGGCCGCGATTATGCTGAACGATGGCTTTCCCAACATTCAAAAAGGCGCAGAGGTGGAAGCGCTCTACATGCGCATTTCCGCCAGCCTGAAGGGCCTGGAGAAAAAGTTGCCCACCAAGAAAGGTGGCCCCTCTCTGGTGGAGCTCGCCGAAAAACATTTGGCAGGTTTCAAGGAGCTGCTGGAAATCTATCTCAGTGAGACCCAGGCCTATCTGCCGCGCGTCCGTGTCTTCAAGGATGAAGATGAGGCGGATTTTGACCACCTCTCTCGGTTCCTCGAATGGCAGTTGGCGGGTGAATCATGAGTGTTTCATCCGCGCTCGATTTCGCACCCACCAAAGAGCAGAAAGAGGCCAGCAACCCCGCAAGCTCGGTTTGGGTTTCAGCCAATGCCGGCTCTGGCAAGACGCATGTGCTGGTGGACCGCGTAATCCGTCTCATGCTTTCAGGCGCTCAGCCGGATAGCATTCTCTGCATCACCTATACCAAGGCCGCAGCCTCCGAAATGGCCGGCCGCCTGTTTGAGCGCCTGAGCGAATGGACTGGAATGGATGAATCCAAACTCGCCGCCACTCTCACAGGTTTGGGTGAAGACGGGCAAGACACCAAGCTGCGAGCCAGCGCCCGGCAGCTGTTCACCAAGGCACTGGAAACGCCGGGTGGCCTAAAAATTCAAACCATTCACGCTTTCTGTGAAAGGCTCTTGCATCTGTTCCCGGTGGAAGCGGGCCTTTCGCCCGGCTTTCGCGTGATGGATGAACGCGCCGCCAAGGAGTTGCAGGCCCGCGCCGCTAGAGACGTATTGCGCATGGCCGAGGCAGGCGAAAACGTGGGCTTGCGCATCGCTTTCGACGCTTTGACTGCACGGCTGGGCCCAAGTGAGTTCGATTATCTCATCGCCAGCTTTGTGCGTGAGATTCATCTTCTGGGCGAAACGGGCAACACCATGAGCCCCGCAGACTATACCGCGCATCTGCGCCATGGGTTGGGCATCTCCGATGCTGATACGGCTGAAAACGTGAAGGCAAGATTGTCGTCCATCGACCGTGCCACCTATCTGCACCATGCCGAAGCCCTGAAACCTTTCGGCTCATACAGCAAAACCAATCCGCCCGAGCTTCTTGCCGCAATCGCCAATGCGGAAGAACCCGAAGAAACGCTTCTCAAATTCTACCTCACGGCGGGCCAGGCAAAAGAACGCGATAAACTCATATCTGCTGATGCCGTAAAAGCTCTGCCGGAAACAGCAAATTTTTTGAATGAGGAAAAGCAGCGCGTTCTTTCGCTCGTCAGCCTGCGCAACACTTTGCTCATTGTTGATTCCAGCACATCGGCTTTTGCCCTGGCGCAAGCCGTGCTGCTATGCATGGAAACCGAAAAGCACCGCTTGGGCCTTTATGGCTTTGATGATCTCATTGCCCGCACAGCGGCCCTTCTCACCTCCGGTCCGGCCCGCGATTGGGTACGCTTCAAGCTGGACCCTGGCATCAGCCATATCCTTCTCGATGAAGCCCAAGACACCAGCCCCGCGCAATGGCAAATCGTGCAGACGCTGGCCGAAGAGTTTTCATCTGGCGAAGAAAAGCAGGCGCCGCGCACACTCTTTGTGGTGGGCGATCCGAAACAATCCATCTACAGTTTTCAAGGCGCTGATGCGGAAAGTTTTGCCCTTACCCGTGATCGCCTCAAAGCCGAAGGCAAGACGGATCCAGTGGAACTCACCACCTCCTATCGCAGCACGCAGGACGTGCTCAACGCGGTGGACAAGGTGTTCACGCCCGAGAAGTTGCGTGCAATGGCCATAAATGTTGACGGCGAGCGCGGCCATGCCGCCAACCGCAAAAACGCCAGCGGCCGTGTTGAGCTCTGGCCTCTCTTCGAAGATGAAGATGAGGGCGAAGACGACAATGCCTGGCAGGCTCCGGTGGACAGGCCACCCCAATCCGCGCCGCGCCGCAAGCTGGCCCGCAAATTTGCAGTGACCATCAAATCCTGGCTGCAGCCCGGCAATCCGCGCCGTCTCCTGTCGAGAGATGCGCCACTGAAGCCGGATAACATTTTGATCCTTTTCCAATCGCGCGGGCCTCTGTTCCGCATGGTCTTGGCCGAATTGCGCAAGGCGCAAGTTCCAGTGGCTGGTGCGGACAGGCTGGATCTGCTGCAATCGCTCATCGTCCAAGATCTTCTCATGCTCTTGCACTGGCTATTGCTGCCGGAAGATGACCACGCTCTGGCCATTATACTAAAAAGCCCATTGGTGCCAGAACCGCTTGACGATGAAGCCCTGATTCCGCTGTGTCATGAGCGTGGCAGCGCTACGCTTTTCTCGCGTCTGCACGGAGCAAATGCCGAATGGCTGCAAGACTTGTTGCGCCACGGCCAAA
>JAYTIG010000338.1:0-4346 GCA_043731995.1 Hyphomicrobiales bacterium | reverse complement strand
TTTGTGTTTCTCGGATGTCATGGACGGGATGCGGAAAATTCCTGACAATGTTCCAGATAAGAGTTTTCTTGAGCCGCATTTGCACAAGCCCTTAACCTCGGTGCCCAATCCATTTGGCGGCGATTATGAAAGCTTTGGCGATCACAACAATACCATGTTGCGGCGCTTTCTCGATACGTTTGGCTTTGACTATGAATTCGCCTCAGCCACCGAATATTACAAGTCTGGCAAGTTTGATAAAATGCTGCTGCATGCGCTGGAAAAATTTGATGATATCATGGCTGTGATGTTGCCGACTTTGGGGCCGGAACGGCAGGCGACTTATTCACCCTTTCTGCCGATCTCACCCACCACAGGCCGGGTGCTTTATGTGCCGATGAAGTCGGTCAATGCGAAAGCAGGCACGATTACGTTTCTGGATGAAGATGGAACCGAGACGACGCTGCCGGTGACCGGCGGAAAAGTGAAGCTGCAATGGAAGCCAGATTTCGGCATGCGCTGGGCGGCCCTGGGCATTGATTTTGAAATGTTCGGCAAGGACCATCAAACCAATGCGGTGGTTTATGATGCGATCTGCGATCTGCTCGGTGGCGTTGCGCCAGAGCACTATGTTTATGAACTGTTTCTGGATGATAAGGGCCAGAAGATTTCCAAATCCAAGGGCAATGGCCTGACGATTGATGAGTGGCTTACCTATGCCGACCCGAACTCGCTGGCCCTTTACATGTTCCAGAAGCCACGCGAGGCGAAGCGGCTTTATTTCGACGTGATCCCGCGTGCGGTGGATGAATACGACGCGTTTTTGAACGCCTATCAAAAGCAGGCCGATAAGCCCGCCGACCAGTTGATGAACCCGGTCTGGCACATCCACGGCGGCAATCCGCCCAAGCCGGAAAATTCGGGCGTCACCTTCTCCTTGTTGTTAAACCTCGCCACCGTGGCCAACACCGAAGACAAGGCCGTGATGTGGGCCTTCATCAAGCGCTACAAGCCGGAGCTTTCGCCCGAAGCCAACCCGCGCCTTGATTCACTCGTGGGCTATGCCATCCGCTATTACCAAGACTTTGTGAAACCCGCGAAGAAGTATCGCGCGGCCACACCGGATGAAGCGGAAGCGTTGCGCGCCTTGGCTGCCGCGATTGCGACGCTGCCGGAAGGTTCAACGCCTGAAGACATCCAGCAGAAGGTCTACGACATCGGCCGCCGCGAGCCCTACACCACCACGCAGAAAGATGGTTCCATCGGCGTGGCACAAAGCTGGTTCAACATGCTGTATCAAGTGCTGCTGGGCGAAGAAAAAGGGCCAAGGTTAGGCTCTTTCGCAGCACTCTATGGTGTCGGAAATACGGTAAAGCTGATTGAAAGCGCGCTGAAGGGCGAGTTGGCGAAGTAACAGCTTGCGGCCCATGCTTCGAGGCTTTGCGTTCCGCAAAGCACCTCAGCATGAGGTCTACATGGTAATTGCCACTAACACTACCTCACCCTGAGGTGCCCGTTGAAAGCGGGCCTCGAAAGGGCGCGCCACGTGCTCAGTTAATGCACCCGCGCCGCCACCAGCTCGTGTTCTTCGGCGTTGCCAACAGCCGCCTCAAAGGTCTGGGAGATTGAGATTGGGGCACCATTGGCGTTGAAAAGCACAAAGAGCTTGCCCTCAGGCCCCGCTTCAACCGGCTGGCCAAGCATGCGGGCGGCATCATCTCTGCCGATGGGTTTCACATAGGCCAAAAAGCCATTGCCAATGGCCTGGAGCTGTTCGGGGCTGACTGAGACGTTGAGTTTCTGTTCCATGACACAAGACTTGGGAAGCCCTCGAAAAATTTCAAGGGGCCTTGCACTGGGGTTCTTGCCAAAGGGCCTGATTTAGCGTTGATTGAGGCAAGGCTTGATCAGCCGGTCAAAAAACCAGGGAGTTTCACACATGATCAAATCACTGCTTTCAGCAGCCGCACTTTCCACGCTCATGGTCTCCGCGGCCATGGCTGGCAGCGCTGGCCCAGCCATTGTTTTCGACATTGGCGGCAAGTTCGACAAATCGTTCAATGAATCCATGTTCAATGGCGCCGAGAAGTTCAAGAAGGAAACCGGCAAATCCTATGCCGAGTTCGAAATCGCCAATGAAGCCCAGCGCGAGCAAGCGATCCGCAATTTCGCTGACAAGGGCTATTCACCCATCATCGCCGCCGGTTTTGCTCAGGCTGAAGCCGTGACCAAGGTGGCCAAGGATTATCCAGACCTGAAGTTCGCCATCATCGACATGGTAGTTGAGCCCAAGAACACCGAATCGATCGTGTTCAAGGAACATGAAGGTTCATACCTCGTTGGCATGATGGCGGCTGAAGCCTCCAAGACCGGCAAGGTGGGCTTCGTGGGCGGCATGGATATTCCGCTGATCCACAAATTTGCCTGCGGCTATGCACAGGGCGTGAAGGGCGACAAGAAAGACGCTTCCGTGTTCCAGAACATGACGGGTGATACCGGTGCTGCCTGGAATGACCCTGTAAAGGGTGGTGAAATCACCAAGGGCCAGATCGCCAAGGGCGCTGATGTGGTTTATGCCGCGGCAGGTGCCACCGGCATCGGTGTGCTGCAGGCCGCTGCTGATGCTGGCAAGCTTTCCATCGGTGTGGACGCCAACCAGAACTATCTGCACCCCGGCAAGGTGCTCACCTCCATGGTGAAGCATGTGGACGTTGCCGTTTACAACATCATGAAAAATGGCGACGAAAAGTTTGAACCCGGTATTCATGCGCTGGGCCTTGCCGAAGGCGGCGTTGACTATGCGATGGATGACAACAACAAGTCGCTGGTCACGGATGCCATGAAGGCGAAGATTGAAGCCGCCAAGGCTGACATCATCTCCGGCAAACTCAAGGTCCATGACTATATGGAAGATAACAAGTGCCCGGTTGAGTAAGACCTAGCAATGCCCCTTCTCCCCTTGCGGGAGAAGGTGGCGCGCAGCGCCGGATGAGGGGTCTCTCCGAATTTCAAAGTTCAGCGCAACCCCTCATCCGTCTCGCGCCTGACGGCGCGATCCACCTTCTCCCGCAAGGGGAGAAGGAAACAGGACCGGCGAATGACTCCAACTTCCCCCGCCATTGAACTCATCGGCATCGACAAGCGTTTTGGCGCGGTGCATGCCAACAAGGATGTGTCGCTGTCGATCGCGCAGGGCTCGATCCACGGCATCATCGGCGAAAATGGCGCTGGCAAATCCACGCTGATGTCAATCGTGTTCGGATTTTATCACGCCGACAAAGGCGAGATCAAAGTGCGGGGCCAGCCCGTTAAAATCAGATCCTCCACTGACGCCATTGGCCACGGCATCGGCATGGTGCATCAGCATTTCATGCTCGTAGAGACCTTCACGGTTCTGGAAAACATCATCCTTGGCGCTGAGGGCGGCGCGCTCATTGGCCCCGCGCTGGGCAAGGCGCGTGCCTCGCTCAAGCATCTCGCAGATGAATATGAGCTGGAGGTTGATCCTGACGCTCTCATCGGCGATCTTCCCGTCGGCCTGCAGCAGCGCGTTGAAATTCTGAAGGCGCTTTACAAGGGCGCTGAAGTTCTCATTCTTGACGAGCCCACGGGCGTGCTCACGCCAGCCGAGGCCGACCACCTGTTCCGCATTTTGAAAACGCTGCGCGATGAGGGCAAGACCGTCATCCTCATCACCCACAAGCTGCGTGAGATCATGGCCGTCACCGATCAGGTTTCAGTCATGCGGCGCGGCGAAGTGGTGGGCAATTTCGCCACCAAGGATACTAATGTCGAGCAGCTCGCCGAAGCCATGGTCGGACGACGCGTGCTGTTACGCGTGGACAAAACACCCGCCAAGCCCGGCGATGTGATCCTGGATGTCCGCAACGTCACCTGGCGCGACAAGGCCAAAGTGGCGCGCGTGGACAATGTGTCTTTCACGGTGCGGAAGGGCGAGATCGTGGGCATCGCGGGCGTTTCAGGCAATGGACAGTCGGAATTGCTTGATGTCATCGCCGGCATCACGAAGGCTGCTTCTGGCGAAGTGTTTTTCAAGGGTGAAGATGTGGCCGCCATTGACGATGCAGGCGAATTGCGCCGCCGCGGCATGGCCCACGTGCCGGAAGATCGGCATCACCGTGGCTTGATCACATCTTTCAGCGCTGCCGAGAGCGCTATTCTCGGCTACCAGTACAATCCGATTCTGGGCAAAGGTTTCCGGCTGAACCGCAATGCCGTGATTGACCAGACCCGCAAGCAGATGGAAGAGTTTGATGTGCGGCCCCCCGATCCCTTTCTCAAGAGCGGCAAATTCTCCGGTGGCAACCAGCAGAAGATCATTCTGGCGCGCGAGATCGGCTCAAACC
>JAYTIG010000337.1:0-1564 GCA_043731995.1 Hyphomicrobiales bacterium | reverse complement strand
AACGCTGGGCAATCTTGACACGTTTGGCCAGTTCATCAGTCTTGAGTTCAGCCAATGGCCGCTGATCGGCCAGAACTGCGGCCACCATCTGCGGAAGTACAGGCGCTGCCGGGGCCACGGCTTTTGGCTGGGCCTCTGGCTGAGGCTGGACCTGGGCCACTTGCGGCTTGGCCTTAAGCACAGGTTCAGCTGCCGGCAATTTTGGAGGCTCGGCAGCAGGCAGGGCTGGCGCTGCGGCTTGCTGCTTTGGGGCTGGTATTGGGGCAGGCGCTGGAGCGGCAGCTTGGGCGCGGGTTTCAAGCTCCGCCTTGGCGGCAGAGGCGATGGCTTTCAGCTTGTCGCGCAGATCGGCTGGCAAGGCTTCATCGCCTGCAAAATGTGCAGCGGCACGAAAGCGGGCTTTCAATTCTGGTTCCGAGAGATCAGCAAGGGCGCGCTTCTCATCCAAAATCCTGGCCACTTCGGCCGGAATCGCGGCGGGTGCGGCTGCAGTTGCATTCTGGTTCTGCGCTGGCGCTGCAGTTTGGGCCAAGGCCAAGGCTGGCAGAAAAAGGGCGAGGCCCAAAAGGCTGACAGCGAGTTTGGAAGTTTTCATGCGTCCACTTTCTTGAAACGGCCCAAAAGCAGGCCACAGATTCTGCGCCACATTAACTTAAAGTCAGGCGAAATTCAGGCCAGAAGCGGGCGGAATGAAATCTTATTCCAAAATCTCAGAACGGGGCCTTTCCCAAAGCCATATCTACCACCATGGCGCTGGCCGAAAAATCTTGCGTGGGTTCGCCCAAAAGCCGTTTCAGGCGCGGGCGGCCACCGGCCCAAGCGTGGCCACCGCCATTCACAATAATCTGCGCCACGGGTGATTGCGCGCAACCCGTGCCCATCACCGCCTGAGATGTCATGCCATCATCTGCACTATCGGGCAGCGGCTTTGATGTTGTGCCACTGCAATGATTGGCCTTCAGAAACATATCGAACGAAGCGGTGGCACTTTGCACAGCACCCTGCCCCCAGCCAAACAGCACTTGGCCGCCAACCATGGGTACTGCACGATCGGCGGTGCCGACAATGTTGAGAAGCCGGGCATGGGTGCTGCTGCATTCCTGCCCTGCATCGACATTGGCCGATACGGGCACGACGGCATAGATCGGCAGCAATGTGGTGCAGGCCATGGCGTAAGACATCATGCCACCATTGGATATGCCGGTTAAGACAATGCGGTTGGGATCGGCAATGCCCTTGGCGACAAGGTCATGCACCAACGCCTGCATAAATGCGAAATCATCTGCTGCATCAACCTTGGGGTTGCGGCCATGGGCGCGGCCGTCATTCCACTGCCGCGTGAGGCTTTCGGGATAGACAACTGAAACGCCGTTCGCCGTGGCCAACGGACTGAGCCCCGAATCTGCTTTGAATTGAGAAGCACTGCCGCCGCCGCCATGAAGCGCCACAATCAAGGGCCGCGGGCCTGAGCCACGAGCTTCGTCCAATATATAATTGCGCGCCACACCATTAACGGAGACGGCATCCGCCTGAGCAGCTGTCAAGCTGGTGACAAATGCAAAAA
>JAYTIG010000336.1:0-1567 GCA_043731995.1 Hyphomicrobiales bacterium | reverse complement strand
GCTTCGATCTTTTTCCAGAGATGGGCTACAAGCCCACCAACAAATACCTGCCGCCGCGCGCCAGGAAAGAGTCTTATGGCGATGGCGTTGCCGCCCTGCCGAAGGGCGATGGCTCAGTGATGGAAAAGCTTTTTGTCTGGGCCGACAGATTGCTCACCGCCTCCAAAGCCTCTGCCGCGGCAAACCCGCTCGACAACTCAGACAAATTGGAAGGCTGATGAACCCCGCCTATTCCGTTATCTTTTTCACAGTCTCCTCAGGGGCGGGCTATGGCCTGCTGGCCTTGCTGGGTCTTGTGGGCAATGCCCATGGCAAGGCTTCCTCGCCGGGTTTTGCGATCACAGCGATTGCGGTTGCGCTCATCCTGATCACGGCAGGCCTGCTATCTTCCACGGCCCATCTTGGCCGCCCCGAGCGGGCCTGGCGGGCTTTTTCGCAATGGCGCAGTTCATGGCTTTCACGCGAGGGTGTGTTGGCAGTTGCCACTTATCCCGTGGCACTGGCTTACGGCGCCCTGTGGTCCGGTTTCATCGACATGCCGCAATGGATCAGCCCGCTTGGCCTGCTCACAACACTGATGTGTGCCATCACCGTTTTCTGCACAGGCATGATCTACCGCTCACTCCAGACCATTCCCGCCTGGTCAAACCGCTTCACCATTCCGGCCTATCTACTTTTCGGCATGGCCACTGGTTCTGGCCTTCTTAATGCCATTTCCTTCATCTTCGGCCGCTTCCAAACTGATGCTGGAAAGTTCATGGCTTTCCTCACACTCATTCTAACTTTCGGCGCCATCGTCCTGAAATGGCTTTATTGGCGCTGGCTGCGCAAACGCACGGCCCAACATACCATGGGCCAGGCCACGGGCCTTGGCGAGGGTGTCAGGCAATGGGAAGTGCCGCACACGGCGCAGAACTTCATCATGAAGGAAATGGGCTATGGCGTAGGCCGCGCCCATGCGCGGCGCCTGCAGCAGCTGTGCATGCTGCTGCTTGATATCGCCTTCTTCACTTGCCTTCTGGCGCCAAAGTTCGACTGGCTGGTTTTTCCGTCAGCCCTCTGTCTGCTTGCCGCAGCCTGGGTGGAACGCTGGTTGTTCTTTGCGCAAGCCGAACATGTGGCCCAGCTGTTCTATGGCAAGGAGAGAGTTTAGTGGGCCATGCATAGTGCGGCTTGGTTTGACAGTTTTCCTGCCCTCAAAGGGCTCGCTGCCAACCACCGCAGTGTCCTTGAGGAAAAGGCCCGTATCGTCAACCTGCCTGCAGGTAGCACGCTCTTTGCACCCGGAGTAAAACCAGTGTCTTTTCTGCTGGTGCGGCTCGGCACAGTGCGCGTCCAGCAAACATCTGAACAAGGCCGCGAGATCGTTCTCTATCGCATCGCCGCTGGGGAAAGTTGCGTGCTGACCACGGCCTGCCTTCTCGCGCATGAAGACTATCAAGCAACGGCCGTGGCAGAGACGGATGTCGAGGGCGTTGCCATACCGCGGCAGACATTCGAGTTGGCGATGGCAGAGTCCGCACCTTTCCGGAAATTTGTTTTTGAGTCTTATGGCCAGCGACTGACG
>JAYTIG010000335.1:0-1568 GCA_043731995.1 Hyphomicrobiales bacterium | reverse complement strand
GGCGATCGTCAAGGGACTGCCATCGGGCCCGATGACGTAATTGACGCGTGGACGCAACTGACCATTCATGTACGCATACTCACAAACTCACCTTGCCTTGGGGTTACAACCCGCCGCAACAGGGATCACCTTGCCATCACGCCCTTAAGAATGACCTAAATGGATATGAACAATTTGCAAAATCAGGGGCTTAACCTGCGCCAAATCGAGACAAACGGCTGCCGCTTGCAGAATTCTTTGAAAAACCGCATGAGGGCCCCATGTTCAGTGCCATGCCACGCCCCGAGATAGATCCGCGCATCATCGCGCTGGTTCACGATGCCATGGGCTTGCCCGGCAAGCCGGCTTCGCACCGGGTTGTCTGCGCCATGTCGGGCGGGGTGGATTCATCCGTGGTGGCCGCATTGTTGAAACTCGCGGGCTATGATGTGGTGGGCATCACCTTGCAGCTTTATGATCATGGCGAAGCCATCCGCCGCAAGGGGGCCTGCTGTGCGGGGCAGGATATTCACGATGCACGGCGTGTGGCGGCGGCGCTGGATATTCCGCATTACGTGTTGGATTTTGAATCGCGCTTCAAGGAAAGCGTGATTGACGAATTCGTTGAAGCCTATGTGCAGGGCGCCACACCGGTGCCTTGCGTGCGTTGCAATCAGACTGTGAAATTCGCAGACCTTCTGGCCCGCGCGCATGATCTGGATGCCAGCGCGCTGGTGACGGGCCATTATGTTGAAAGCCGTGCACTTGGCAACCACCGTGGCATGTTCACGCCTGCTGATGTGGCACGTGACCAAAGCTACTTCCTCTTCGCCACAACGCAGGCACAGATGGATTTCCTGCGCTTCCCGCTTGGTTTGTTGACGAAGCCTGAAACACGGGCCGTCGCAGAAGCCCTGGGGCTGGTGGTTGCGGCAAAGCCAGACAGTCAGGATATTTGCTTCGTGCCCGAGGGTGACTATGCGGCGATCATCAAGCGCATCAGGCCCGATGCGGCGCGGGCAGGCGAGATTGTTGATCTCTCCGGCAACGTGTTGGGGCGTCACGAAGGCATCATTCATTACACCATCGGCCAGCGCAAAGGTTTGGGCATTGGTGGTGGTGAGCCGCTGTTTGTGATCCGGCTTGATGCTGAGAAGGCCCAAGTGGTGGTTGGGCCGCGCGCGGCGCTGAAGCAATTTGAAATTCCGCTCTCGGACGTGAATTGGCTGGGCGAAGTGCCGCTCACACAAGAGCCGCAACGCGTTTTTGCCCGCATCCGCTCCACACGTCCGCCGGTTGCCGCAAGTGTGCGGCGCGAAGGGGCAGGGGCGGTGCTGGCCATTGAGGGCGGTGAGGAAGGTGTCTCTCCCGGCCAGGCAACTGTTTTCTATGAAGGTGTGGGCCCCGGCCAACGCGTTTTGGGTGGCGGATTTATTTCATTGCAGCGGCCGCGTGTGAATTTCACCCGGTCAATGGCCACTCAAACAGTTTCTGCTTGATATTGCGACGCTTTGCAGTCTATTTGCGACCAAACTTGGAGAAGCCATGCCGCATAGCCCTCAACTGCAGAAGATGGACGAGAATGACGT
>JAYTIG010000334.1:0-4364 GCA_043731995.1 Hyphomicrobiales bacterium | reverse complement strand
TCGATCTTCTCTTTCGAGGATGACACGAAATTCCACCAGATGTGGCGCGGCCCATCCATGGGTTCCCCGCCCAGCAGCATGAAATGCGATGCCTCCAGGGCCTTCACCAGAATCTCCGCCCGCGGTTTGAAAGCCAGCAGCTTGCCGGCCTCAATCACACGCCCTGCAACTTCAATGCGCCCGGAAATGAGATAGAGCCCGCGCTCTTCATGTTCTGGCAGCAAGGGCAGCAATGCGCCCTGCTCCAGCCGCACATCAGCATAGAACAGATCAGAAAGTGTTTTCACCGGCGAGGACGCACCATACATTTGGCCCGCAATCACCTTCACCCAGCGCCCCTTGTCTTGCAGAATGGGCATTTGCGCATCAGCGACATGTTCAAAGGCAGGCGCAGTTTCTTCCACATGCTTTGGCAGCGCCACCCAGCTTTGCAGGCCGAACACGTTCTGGCCAGTAGCGCGCTCCAACGCAGGCGTGCGCTCAGAATGCACGATGCCCTTGCCCGCCGTCATCCAATTCAATTCACCCGGCGCGATAGCCTGTTCTGAACCCAAACTGTCGCGGTGAAACACCACGCCGTCAAAAAGCCAGGTGACGGTGGCAAGTCCGATATGCGGATGCGGGCGCACGTCCATGCCTTGCCCCGCTTTCATGATCACCGGGCCGAAGCGGTCAAAGAATATGAAGGGTCCGATCATTTGTTTTTCAGCGGCGGGCAATGCGCGGTGCACTTGGAAATCACCAATGTCACGCACGCGCGGAACAATCACGTGTTCAATGGCATCAATGCTGGCGGTGTCGCCAATAATAGGGTCTGGAACATGAGGCAAGGTCATGATGCAGCTATAGCAAACAAAAAGGGCGGCCAACAGGCCGCCCTTCATGCGTGAGATGAAGCTTAGTTATGCTTCATCATCATGTGATCCATGGCCATGCCGATGTGCTTGGTGCAATCATCCATCTTGTTGGCCTTCATGGCGTCATCAGCCATTTTCATTTCATCAGCGGCCATGCCCACATCCTTGGCCATTTTCGGGTCCTTGTCCTTGTCCATGGCATCATGAACCATCTTCATGGTGCCTGCATCGCAGGCAACTTTGGCCATTTCGTCGGCACGAACTGGCGCGGTGAAAGCAAGGGCAACGAGAGCTGCGGCAAAGGCGGTCTTGATCATTTATTTCTCCTGAATGTTGAGGAACTTGCGTCCCATTCCATTCATGCCTTGCTGGATCACTGCACGCCAATAAACTTGGCACACAATTTGGTGAGCCCGCGTTACGAACCGCTGAACCAGTTGTATCCCTGATCTTCCCAATAACCGCCGGGATAATCATTGGTCACTTCCATGGCCATCACATGCTTGGGGTTCTTGAAACCAAGCTTGGTAGGAACGCGGATCTTCATGGGAAAACCAAACTTTGGCGGCAAGGTCTGGTCACGGAAGGTGAGCGCTATGATCGTTTGCGGATGCAGTGCCGTCGCCATATCCAGCGACGTGTGATAATCATCCGCACATTTGAAATCTATGTATTTGGCCTTGGTGTCGGCACCCACAAGGCGCAGGAAATCACCCAGCGGCACACCGCCCCATTTGCCAATGGCGCTCCAGCCTTCCACACAAATGTGTCGTGTGATTTGTGAAACCTGCGGCAGGGCGCGCAGGTTTTGCAGCGTCCACGGGTCTTTCTTCTTGATCAGGCCGGCAAGCTCCAATTTGTAGCCCTCTTCCGGCACGATGCGCACTTCATCTTCGCCATAATAGGCATTGAAGGGAAATGGATCTTTGATGTCGGCCTCGCTGTAAGTGGGCGCCATGCGGTTTTCGCCGAAGATGGCCAGTTGCACATTGTCGTTCCACCGCGACATGGCATCAAGAATACCTTGTGCGGTGCTGTCATCAGCTGGCGCTTCGCAGCCGGTGAGCATCGCCAGCGCGCCCAATGAAAGCGCGCGGGCCATGAAAAGCCGACGCTGAACATTGTGCAACTCCCTGCTCGGCGTGAGCAGTTTTTTGGCCTGGGGCTTAAGCAACATGGGTGTGCTCCTCATTTGGAAATGGCTTGGCGCGGCCAGTGATCATGGGAATCAGCGTCGATGGCACAATCGCCACCAGCGCAATGTGAACAACAATGAAGGCGCAGATCAGGCTCATGCCGCAGAAATGGATGAAGCGTGCCGTGTCATAATTGCCGAAGATCACGCCCAGCGCCTGAAACTGCACCGGCTTCCACACTTCCAGGCCAGAGTTAAAAGTCATCAGCATGATGGCGATCACGCCCACATAGAACAGCTTCTGCACGGCATTATAGTCGTGGCTGTCATGGGCCAGCTTGCCCCGCGCGGCCTTGCCCACGTCCCTCAACACGGCGCGTGGCGTAAGTGGAAACATCTTGCGGCGGAAATGCCCCGTTGCAATGCCCAACACCAGATATACAAGCAGATTGACCACAAACAGCCACATGGCGGCAAAGTGCCATTGCAGCGCCCCGCCCAGCCATCCGCCCAGCGTGATCTCCCGCGGAAAGTGCAGCCATTCAAACAGCGGCGAGGCATTGTAGATTTGCCAGCCGCTCATGATCATCATGATTATTGCCGCCGCATTCAGCCAGTGAAACACCCGCACATAAAGGCGGTGAACCAGAACCTTCTGCATGAAACCATCCTCCCGTTGTGCCAGCATTTTGCTGTTTTAACGGGCTGGGGGCAAATAGAGATCAATCACATTTGCGAGAACGGGCGTGAACCTGGTGTCCGGGCGGCTTCTACGAAGCTGGCCCGATCAACCAACCGCCCTCTTCACGGCGGGTGCAACTTTGCTGCCCAAAATCTCAATGGCCTTCAATTGCTCCGCGTGCGGAACAGTGCCAATCGCCATCTGGATCAGGATGCGCGCGTTTCTGAATATCTCATGGAGTTCGAGAATGCGGTCAATCACGCGTGCGGCGTCGCCGACAATGAGATTGCCCGCCGGCCCCGCCGCCTGTTCGAAATGCGACATGTTTTGCGGCGGCCAGCCACGCTCACGGCCAATGCGGTTCATCACCTCAAGCTGCGCCGCGCCATAAATGCGCTTGGCATTTTCGGTCGTATCCGAAACAAAGCCATGCATGTTGAGAGAGAGTTGAATGGTCTCGGGCTTGTGCCCGGCCTTGGCGTGGCTTTCACGGTAAAGCTTGAAGAACGGCTCAAAGCGCCGCGGATCGCCACCAATGATGGCCAGCGCCATGGGAATGTCGAGCGAGGCCGCCCGCACCACCGATTGCGGCGTGCCGCCCACAGCAATCCACAGCGGAATTTTCTTCTGCTCAGGCCGCGGATAAATCCCGGCATTGTTGAGTGAGGGGCGAAGCTTGCCCTTCCAGGTGATGCGTTCACCCTCATTCAGTTTCATCAAAAGATCAAGCTTCTCGGCGAAAAGTTCGTCATATTGGTCGAGGTCATAGCCAAACAGAGGATAGCTCTCGATGAATGAACCGCGCCCCGCCATGATCTCGGCGCGCCCATTGCTGATGCCATCCACCGTAGCGAACTGCTGATAGACGCGCACCGGATCGTCAGACGAAAGCACGGTGACAGCGCTGGAAAGTTTGATGCGCTTGGTGACAGCGGCCCCGGCGGCCAACGCCACGGGCGGTGCCGAAACCGCATAGTCAGCCCGGTGATGCTCGCCCACGGCAAACACATCCAGGCCCGCTTCATCAGCCAGCTTCATTTCTTCCACAAGATTGCGCAGCCGCTGCCCCGCAAATTCAGGCTTGCCCGCAGGCACATCGGCGAAGGTGTAGATTCCAATTTCCATGGGCAGTTATATGGAACTGAATGAATTACAGTTCAAGGGCCATCCAGCGAACGGCCTCTTCCATTGAGCCAACGTCTCGAACCAAACGAGCAGTTTCACATTGTAGGCCTTCGCGAATCCCGCAGTCTCACCCAACTAGTGTTGGCGCACTCTGCTGCAAAGATCGCCAGTCACACCGGTGTAGAGCGTGCCATGGCGGCGACTGGCGAGGATGTAAACTGTGGGAACCTTTTTCAGTCAAACCCGTACACTCGTCATCCCGGCGAAAGCCGGGACCCACTCAATGAGTTGAATGCATTGTGGAGGTTCCGGCTTTCGCCGGAATGACGGCGGGTGGCTGAATTCACTAAACCCTCAAATCCGGCGGCGTCGCTTCCTTCACCAGCGCGGCCAGTGCGTCCGCGAAGCTCATCACCTTCTGATCCTGGCTCCCAAGCCTGCGCATGTTCACCGTCAGCTCTTCCATTTCGCGCTTGCCCACCACGAGGATCACCGGAACTTTCGTCACTGAATGTTCGCGGACCTTGTAGTTGATCTTCTCGTTGCGCAGATCAGCATCGGCGCG
>JAYTIG010000333.1:0-1571 GCA_043731995.1 Hyphomicrobiales bacterium | reverse complement strand
CAGGGTGCAGGCCCTGCTGCATAGCAGCCAGAAACTCGTGCAGCTTCCAGTTTCCGATTCCGGTGTCTGGATCTGGCGTCAGATTGGGCGGATAGAGCGTGCCGATGGGCGTTTTTAGCGGTTTGCCGCCAGATGGAACATCCAAGGAGACTTCCTTAAGATCCGGCCCCGGCGCGTGGCAAGAGATGCAGCCGCCCGCATTGAACAGCAACTTGCCATTCGCGAGGTCAGCCGTGTGATTGGGCAGAACCGCAGGCAAGACAGCGACTGGTGTGGTAACCAGCCAAAACAAACCAAATCCCAGCACCGCGAGAGATGCCAGGATTTGGAAGAGACGTTTCATAGCGTGGATTTATTGCAGGGGTGCGCGGAATTTCTCGTGGCAACCCTTGCAACCATCGCCCACGGCTGGGAAGCCGGCCTTGAAACTGGCCAGATCCGTTGCCTTGCGCAGGTTTTGATCGGCATTGTACCAGGCGCCGCCAGCGGCCTCGAAGCCTTTCGCATCTGTCCAAATGGCTGGGAGCGCGTGGGTTTGTTCTTTGTCGCCCTTCTGGGTGTCTGCACCCCACCACATGGACCAATCCTTGCAAACGGCGTCTTCACTGGCAAATGCGGTCTTGAGCGCTGCGGCATCAAAAGGGGTGTCGCCCTTGAACATTGGCACAGCCACCTTCATGACGCCGGCGTGGCCTTCTTTCATGCAGGCCCTGCGGCCCTTGATGGCATCATCGGCACTCATCGCCGCATAGGCAACGCCTGCACCAACTGAAAGGGCCAAAACGCCCGCCATCAAGCCAAATTGCAATTTTGAAAACATGTATTTCTCCTCACCACAGGTGGCGTGTCTTCCACGCCACAAAGATTGTTACAGTTCAAACCTAGCCATTATTCCATGAGCTTGTCATTCAATTTGCTGTGATGCGGCTTGCATTTTGCACATGACATGAAATTAAGCCGCTTTCCGCAAAGCCGCCACATGAACGCCCAATGAATACCGGCTTGTGCCGCCATTCAGGCCCAGTGTTTTAGGGTTTCTTAGTTCCGATGAGCTAGAATCCTAAATCACAGAGTGAGCGTCATGAAAAAACAACAAAACCCGAGCCAATATCGCCAATTCCGCCAATCAACGGCCCTGGCCCAAGATTTGCTGGAAGAGCTCAAGGTTCTCAAATCGCTCGAAACCCGCGACATGCAGTCCACACAGCCGGCTTAAGGCCTGTTTCGAACCCAATCCCGTAATTGTTTTCAGATTTCGGCCCGCAACCTTAGTGCCAGAGCACAACGGCCTGTGGCAAAGCGGTTTCAGCGCCAACTGCGCCATCTGCGGCAAGCCGCGCGGCCAATGTGGCCAAGTCTCTGGCTCCAAAATTGACGGCCAGGCCCTTGATGGCCATGGCCGCCTGCCGCATCACAGCGGCATCACCCGCCGCTTGTGCAGCGATCAATACATTGGTGAGGTGCAGCGCCTCTCCTCGTGCCAAAGCCAAAAGGCGCAGCCAAATGCCTTGCGGCACCTGGGCCTGCAAAGCCACCAGCAAATCATCCCGCGTTGGCGCTGCGGGCAGTTT
>JAYTIG010000332.1:0-1573 GCA_043731995.1 Hyphomicrobiales bacterium | reverse complement strand
CCAACTCAACTTGCAGTGCGCCCTCTTTTGTTGAAGCGCGGCGCCCGAAGATTTCGAGGATCAGCCCGGTGCGATCCAACACCTTGCACTTCCATGCCGTTTCGAGATTGCGTTGCTGAATGGGTGACAGTTGCGCATTCACCACCACAAGTTCGGCCTTGGCCTCTTCAACTTTGGCAGCAATTTCCGCTACTTTGCCTGAGCCCAAATAGGTTGCAGGGCGCGGCGAAACCAAAGGCGCAATCAGCGCCAGCTCAATCTCAAGATCAATGGCATCGGCAAGCCCCATCGCCTCTTCCAATTTTGAAGCGGCATCGCGGTCAAAGGCCGAGGTAGCCTTTCTGGACTTGCGCTCAATGTGAAGCACAATCGCGCGGGTGGCCTCTGGCCCCTCACGCTGGAAATCTACACCAGTTCCCTTCACTGGCCAGCGTGCTCGTCGTCAAACAGGCTGATCGCTGCGCCTGGCATGATGGTTGAGATCGCATGCTTATACACCAGTTGGGAAACGCCATCCCGGCGCAGCAACATGGAAAAGTTGTCAAACCAGGTGATGATGCCCTGCAGCTTCACACCATTCACCAGAAACACCGTGACAGGGATCTTGGTTTTGCGCAGGTGATTGAGAAAAGTGTCTTGCAGATTGAGTTGTTTTTCTTGTGCCATGACTTAAGCCATTCTTGTTATTGGGTCTGCCGGGAAGACAGGCTTGATCTTAACTGATTCAGCGCGCTTTGCCCAAGAGCTATTCCGCCGCGTCTTCCTGCTCTCTGGATGCCAAGCCCAACATCTTGATTTTGCGATGTAAAGCAGAGCGCTCCATGCCAATAAACCCGGCAGTGCGGGAAATGTTCCCGCCAAAACGTGACAATTGTGCGGCAATGTAATCGCGCTCAAAAAGATCACGCGCCTCGCGCAGCGGCAAGGCCAACAAATGCTCTTGGGAAAATCCGGCGGTGCCGGAATTTTGTGATGGCATATCTGCCGTGACATTTTGAACACCAATCTCATCGCCGCCTTCACCTGCTGAAAGGATCAATGCGCGTTCCACATTGTTGCGCAACTCGCGCACGTTGCCAGGCCAATCGCGGGTCTGCAGAGACATCATTGCCTCCGCTCCGAAACGTCTGGGTGCCTGCCCCGAAGCTGTCGCAAAGGAACGGGAGAAGCAGTCAACGAGTTCAGGAATATCTTCGCGCCTCTCTTCCAGGCCCGGCACCCGTAGCGGGACAACGCCGAGCCGATGGAATAGGTCTTCACGAAAAGCCTGGGCCTCAATGAGGGCAGAAAGATCCCGGGCCGTCGAGCTGAATATCCTCACATCCACCTTGACCTTCTTTGTTCCACCCACACGTTGAAAGGTTTGATCCAGCAACACGCGCAACACTTTGCCTTGCGTTTCAATAGGCATGTCGGCGATTTCATCGATATAGAGCGTGCCACCATGGGCCTCCTCCAAAGCGCCAATGCGCGCGGCCTTGCCGCTCAGTGCTTCTACACCAAAGAGTTCTTCTTCCATGCGCTCAGGCGCCATGGCTGCTGCCGCCAACACGACAAAGGCACGTTCTGCCCG
>JAYTIG010000331.1:0-1575 GCA_043731995.1 Hyphomicrobiales bacterium | reverse complement strand
CGCCCAGTGTGAATGAGGGGCGGATGATGCAGGGCAGGCCCACGTCCAGCATCGCTTCAAAGGCTTCAACCATGGCGCGGCTGCGATAGTTTTTCTGGCGATCGGCCTCGCCTTCGGCCCATTTAGCTTCGAAGGCGTCTGCGTCCATTGCGGCCATTCGCTGGATGGCATAGGCCTCCTTGTCGGCGTCCTTGGCTACGGACGCATTAGCCAGACGTGAGCGCGGCGTTTCAAGGCCGATGCGCTTCATGGCTTCGCGAAACAGTTCGCGGTCTTCTGCCATGTCGATGGCTTCGGCCTTTGCGCCGATCAGCTCTACATTGAACTTTTCAAGCACGCCCATCTTGTTGAGCGAGAGCGCGGTGTTCAGCGCAGTTTGCCCGCCCATGGTGGGAAGGATGGCGTCGGGCCGTTCCTTCTCGATGATTTTGGCCACAACTTCTGGCGTGATGGGCTCAATGTAAGTTGCATCCGCCAAATCGGGATCCGTCATGATCGTGGCCGGGTTGGAGTTGACCAGAATGACGCGGTAGCCTTCCTCTTTCAGCGCCTTGCAGGCCTGCGTGCCGGAATAATCAAACTCGCAGGCCTGGCCGATGATGATCGGCCCAGCCCCGATGATGAGGATGGACTTGATGTCTGTTCTTTTTGGCATGTCTGGGAAACCCTGATTTGCGCTTGCCTACACAAAGCGCATCCAGATTCCAAGGGGTTCTTCAGGCCTGTGAAAACACGGCCTTTATGCTGCTTTAGCGCAGTCGCAGAGCCGGGATTCGCTGAATGAAAGGGCGAAGTAGATGGTGACGCAAGATGTGGTGGAAGAAGATCATCCGGCGCTGCAGGCCATAAACCTGGGCCGTTTCCTTGTCCCAATCCTTGCGCGGGCCAGCGATGATGTCAGTCACTTGATCAAACATCTGCAAGGCCTTGCCCAGTTTCAGAGGCGGCACGGGCTTGGCGCTGCGATGAAAAATGGCGGCGAGGCTGTGACATTCGCCCTCAGTGAAGGTTCTCGCGAGGTATCGGTGAAGACTTCTTTCCGAAATCAGCACGTTGTGATCAATGGACTTGTTACTATGTGAAAAGCTTGCGGGCCGCACGCGGTATCGGGTGAGGGGCTCGGCCAAGCATTTAAGCTTGTGATCCTTGGCCATACGCGTCCACAAATCAAAATCGTCCGCTCCGTAAATGCGTTTGTCTTCATCATAGCCACCGAGTTTGCGGAACACGTCGGTGCGGAACATTACACTGGGTTGCACAACCGGGCATTCGAAAACCAGCCGCAAATGCAGTGTTTTGGAACTCAGCGGTGCGCGATAGAGGTCATTGCTGATTATGCGGTCATAGATCAGTTGGGCATAGGTGCAAACCAAGGCTACGTGCGGATTGGTTTCGAGATAAGCAAACTCGCGCTCAAGCCGAGTTGGCATCATCACATCATCTTGGTCGATGCGGGCCACATAGGGTGCGCGGGCATAACCGACGCCACGGTTGGCGGCGGCAGCGATGCCGCAATTTTCCTGTTTGAAAGTGCGGATGCGATCATCCTTGTAGGCATTGATCCGGCCCCAGGTG
>JAYTIG010000330.1:0-1575 GCA_043731995.1 Hyphomicrobiales bacterium | reverse complement strand
CGAGCATCCGATCTTCATGCGCCTTTCCCAAGACAAGACTGTTCCCATCCATGGCATCAACTACAAGGACGCACCCGATGATGCGGCCCATTGGCTTGACACCATGGGCGACCCCTACACCCGCACGGGAGCCGACATAGACGGCCGCGTGGCCATCAACTGGGGCGTTTATGGAGTGCCGGAAACCTTTGTGGTCGGGGCCGATGGCGTGATTGCCTATAAGCACATTGGTGCCGTGACCCCGGAAGCCCTGTCCAGCACCATCCTTTCCATGATTGAACGATTGCGCAAGGGAGCAGGCGCATGAACCGCCGCCAGATTTTTGCACTTGCCGCTGGCAGTGCAGCCATCTTCAGCAAGCCCGCATTGGCAGCACCGCAAGGCTTGGTGATGAATGATGCGCCAAAGCCCATGCCCGAACTTCAGTTCGCGGGCCATGACGGCAAATTGCTGAGCCTTGCGGATTTTCACGGCAAGACCGTGCTCCTTAACATCTGGGCCACCTGGTGTGGGCCGTGCCGCAAGGAAATGCCGTCGCTGGACAGGCTTCAGGCGGTACTTGGCGGACCAGACTTCATGGTTCTGCCCGTTTCCATCGACCGCAAAGGCTTCAGCGCGGTGGATGTCTTCTATGCCGATGTGGGCATTCAGCATCTGGCCGCCTATGTGGCACCAGCCGCCAATCACGCACTTGATACGCTCGGCATCTGGGGGCTTCCCGCATCGATGCTGTTGGACAGTCAAGGCCACGATCTGGGGCGGCTGGAAGGGCCAGCCGAATGGGACGCGCCAGACATGATCAGCTTTCTCAAAACCATCATCACCAAATAAGAGGAGACAACACCATGACGATAGACCAACTACGACAGCAACGTCACGAAAGCCTGCTCCGCTCAGGTGCCCGAAAGCACCTTGGCAATCGCTTCGGCCTGTTGGCCATTGCGGCGCTGGTGCTCGGCTTCGGTGCCTATTCGAGTTGGGGCTGGCTGGTGGCGGCAGGTATTGCCCCATTGCTCTTGAGTGTGGCCCCCTGCGCCGCCATGTGCGCCCTAGGCCTGTGCGCCATGGGCAGGAAACCCAAATCACAAGATCAAAATATCTCCGCTATAGCCGACACCAAAGACAAGGACTGCTGTTCGTGAAATTTTCTTATGGCAATGTTTCGAGGCGACGGGCACTGGCTCTGCTGGCCGTGCCAGTATTCACATCGCAAAGTGTTGCCCATTCGCTCGCCGAGTTGTCGCAAGAATTTGTCACTGACGAGAAATTTTTCCAGCCGGTTGATGAAGAAGCAGGCGGCTTCACCTTGCAGGATGCCGACGGGCACAGCGTCAGCCTTGCCGATTTCAGAGGCAAGGTGGTGGTGCTGCATTTCATCTATACCAACTGCCCGGACTTCTGCCCGCTTCATGCCGAGAAGATCGCCGGGGTTCAAAGGATGGTGAATATCACACCGATGAAAAACATGGTGGAGTTCATCTCGATCACCACCGATCCCAGCCACGATTTCGGTCCGGTGTTGAAAGATTTCGGATCAAACCACGGCCTCGATCCCGTGAATTGGGTGTTTCTCAC
>JAYTIG010000329.1:0-1575 GCA_043731995.1 Hyphomicrobiales bacterium | reverse complement strand
GGTTGCATAGGTCTTGATGGCCCGGCTCATCGGCCATGGAAAACATGTCGTCGGCTTTGGCAAATGTACCATCGGCCTTCAGCTCCGCGTGATGCAGGAGCAGCGCGCTAGTCTTGGTGTGGCTATCAACGTCGGATGAACCTGCTTTGCTTTCATCCATGGCGATGGAGACAGAACCCATGGGCCCGATCATGTCTTTCACAAAAAAGGCTGTCTCGCTCATCATCGGCCCCCAACCCGCTTCATACCAGCCGATGGATCCATCATCGAATTTCACTTGCAACTGCCCGTAGTTGTACATTCCTTCGTGAACTTCAGGCGTGAGGCGCACGCCCATGGCATGAACTGAAATTGGTTTTGCGCCCGTCACCTGGCACATCACATCCACATAATGCACGCCGCAATCCACGAGCGGACTGATCGAATCCATTAAATGCTTATGCACTAGCCATTGTGTGCCGGAGGATTGCTGATTGAGGTTCATGCGCATGACCAGCGGCTTGCCCAGGGTTTTGCCCAACTCGACAAATTTCACCCAAGAAGGATGCACGCGTAGGATATAGCCAATCACAAGCTTGCGCTTCTTGGCCTTGGCCAGTGCGGCAATCGCGCGGGCCTCTTCAACTGTGTCGGCCAAGGGCTTCTCGATGAATATATGCGCGCCCGCTTCCAGCGCCATGCGAGCATATTGGGCATGCGTGTCCGGCCAGGTGTTGATGGAAACAGCATCGGGCTTCAGCGCCGCCAGTGCTTCCGCATAGTCGGAAAACTTTGCGACAGATGGAAATTCGCTGGCGAGATCGGTGCGCGCATCAATGCCACGGCTGCACAGCCCTGCCAGTTCAAAACCCGGGTTGCTTGCATAGGCGCGCGCATGCGAAACGCCCATGCCGCCCACACCCACCACAAGAACTCTGATCTTTGTCATGCGCCTTCCACCCAGGTCTGTTGAACGTGAAGTTTATTGTCGAGATGGACAAGACTGGCGAGATAGCCAGGCTTGATATGGCCCAGGTTTTCACCAAGCCCGAGGAATGCAGCAGGAGTTGCTGATGCCATCGGAAGCACGTCCTCCAGCGCAAAACCAAGGCGCTGCACACAGAAGCGCACGGCCTCATCCATGGTGAGGTTGGAGCCTGCCAGCGTGCCATCTGGCAACTCAAGCTTGCCGCCATTCACGTGCACTTCGCGGCCTTGCAACAAGAAATGGTCCGGCCCACCGGCAGCAGTGCACATGGCGTCTGTGACCAGCATGATCTTTTGAGGTTTGGAAGTAATGGCCAGTGTGAGCATGGCTTCATGAACATGAAAGCCATCAGCAATGAGGCCTGCATAGGCATTGCTGGTAAGCACTGCACCCACCATGCCTGGTTCGCGTCCACTCATCTGGCTCATCGCATTGAAAAGATGGGTGAAGCTAGTAGCGCCTGCATCAAGTGCAGCCTTCGCCTCTGCATAGGTGGCTTCGGCATGGCCGAGACAAATATGAAGACCGGCTTGGGCGAGAGTTGCAATATCAGCTGTGCCAACTTTGTTTGGTGCAACAGTGAGGAGGACCTCGCCGCAATGCAAATC
>JAYTIG010000328.1:0-1577 GCA_043731995.1 Hyphomicrobiales bacterium | reverse complement strand
CAACACATTCATCCTGTACATTGGGCCTGCATGAGAGCGTTCACGCCTGAAGCTTTAGAGCATCGAGCGAACAAGTGGGATCACTTGTGAGCGAAAAGATGCGACAAATTCAATATCTAGAGCGCGTTGGCGAGCGGATGCGAGCATCCGCCGCTCTAGGCGCGGTGGTAAGGATGATTAACCAGAATGGTGACTGAACGGTAAATTTGCTCCAGCAGCATGATGCGCGCCAGCCTGTGCGGCCAAGTCATCGGGCCAAGAGCCAAAAGTTCATTGGCTTTTTCGCGGGTTGCAGGCGCATGGCCATCCGGCCCGCCCAGCATGAAAATTATGTCATTCTGGCCCCGGTCGGCCAGAAGGCGCAGTTTCTCGGCAAAGGCCTGCGATGTGGGCGCCTTGCCGCGTTCATCCAAGGCTATGGCATAGGCACCCGCAGGGGCAACAGACCAAAGCAGTGCCTCTTCCTCAGCCATGCGCTGGCTGGCATCCGGCCTTTGGCTTTCAGACCAGTCCTTGATGGCAAGGGCAGTGATACCCGCCTTTCTGCCCAAGGCTGGAATGCGAGATGCGTAATCCTCCGCCAGCGCTTTCTCAGGGCCAGTCTTCAGCTTGCCAATGGCTGCGATGGTCAGGCGCATTTAGCAGTTTTCGTCATCTGCAATTCCATCTCTCCGTCATGCCCGCGAAAGCGGGCATCTGTGTTTAGCGACGACTCAAAACTTTGAGAGAACTGTCAAACAGAGATTCCCGCTTTTGCGGGAATGATGGAAATGAATTAGTGATGCTCTTTGGGCGCATCGATCGACCAGAGCTTTTCCAAATTATAGAAAACGCGCACCTCGGGGCGGAAGATGTGAATGATCACATCGCCCGTATCCACCAGGCACCAATCACCAGCTTCCAACCCTTCGACGCGGATATTCTTGGTGCCACGGTCTTTGAGCTTGGACAAAAGCTGATCAGCAATGGCGGCCACATGGCGGTTTACACGGCCCGTGGTTACCACCATGGCATCGGCCATGGTTGAGCGGCCTTCCAGATCAATCGCCACGGTGTTCTCAGCTTTGGCATCTTCCAACACGTTGAGGATGGAATTGACCAGTTCAGCAGAAGCGCCTTCATAAGGGACTTTGATGGGGGCTGGGGTTACGAGCCTCAGCGGCGCAGTGGCCGGGGCCTTGCGCGGCGCAGCTTTTTTGGCGGCGGCTTTGCGTGGAGCAATTTTTTTGGCAGCAACTTTGCGCGGCGCGACCTTCTTGGGTGAAACCTTGCGCGGTGCAGCTTTCTTGGCTGCAACTTTGCGCGCCGGTGTTTTCTTGACGGTGGATTTTGCGACCGCCTTCTTGACTGCTTTCTTTGCGACTTTCTTCGCCACTTTCTTAACGGCTTTCTTGGCCGTCTTCCTAGCTGGCGACTTCTTGGCCGCTGCCTTCCTGGCCGTTTTGGCAGGTGCGGCTTTCTTGGCCTTTTTGGTGGGGGACTTTTTGGCTTTCTTGGCGGCCTTTTTGGCCTTGGCAGGTTTCTTGCTCAGCGGAGTGATCCTTGTTGCTTTACGACTCATTTTATCAAATCCGGGC
>JAYTIG010000327.1:0-1577 GCA_043731995.1 Hyphomicrobiales bacterium | reverse complement strand
ATTGAAGATGCGCAGCACTTGCGTCTCACCTTCAATGACATCAACGAAGAAACGGCTGGAATGACTGCGGCCACACAAAGTGACGCGGAAAAGCTGGTGAGTTTCATCACAGTTTGGGACAGGCGCGCACCGTTGCTGATCCATTGCTGGGCAGGAATCAGCCGCTCCACGGCTTCGGCTTTTGCGGCACTCTGCGTGCTGCGGCCAGATGCGGATGAAATGGAATTGGCGCAGGAATTGCGCCGCGCTTCACCATCAGCCACGCCGAACCGCTTGATCACGACACGGGTGGACCAATTGCTTGGACGTGAAGGCCGCATGCTGGCGGCGATTGAAAGCATAGGCCGTGGTGCCAATGCTTTTGAGGGTCGGCCCTTCATGCTGAAGGTGTGAATTGGCGTTGAAATGCAAAACGCTCCCAGAGCAGGGAGCGTTTTAGTTAGCTCAGCGAAGTTGCTAATTTCTCAGCCGCGATAGGCGTAGAAAATGTGGTGGCCGATGCGCACCAGCCTGCGCATGGTGTGGGACCAGCGCGGCGTTACATAGTCAGCATGATAATTCACCGCGCTGCCCAGCATGGCAATGGCCGGATCATTGTTGATGGCGCGTTCGGCGATCATCTTGGCGTGGGCCCAGGCACCAGGCGATTTCACGTCATCCGGCAGGCCGTCACAGGCGAAGGAGAATTGGCAGGAATTGCGGCTGCCGGAGCCCTGATAAACAACACCGCAAATCGTCTTGGGAAAATCCGGGTTTTTCACGCGGTTCAAAATCACTTTGGCCACAGCAAGCTGGCCGAGATCGGATTCAGAACGGGATTCAAAATAAACCGCACGTGCGAGGCAGTTTTCCTCAGCCAGCCGCACACGGCGCTGGGCCACGATTTGCAGCTTCTGTTCGGGGTTCAGGCTGGCATCAGCACTGGGCTGGGCGGGGGTTGTGACCAGACGCTTCACGGCTGGCGCCACATCTTTGCCCTTGAGATCAACCGAAGCCGGGGTGATTTTCACTTTCCCGGCAGAAGCCATATGTACAAGATTGGCGGGGCGCGCTTTGGGCAGCGGCGGCGGCACAGCAGCCACCACCGGTGTTGCTGGTTCAAGATCGCCCTTGCCATCGGCAATTACTGTCTGGCGGCGCAAAGTGTTGACATTGATGGTAGCAAAGCTTTCGCCCTCAGGCAGAAGCGAACCCTTGGTGCTGATATCGCTGACCGGGCTCATCATGCCGACGGATGCCGCCGAAGCCATTTCTTCATCGCCAGCGTTATGGGCGGAAGCGTTGCGGCCAATCAGGTTTCCGGCAAAGGCAAAGGCGACCACGAGCATGGCACCGACGATCAACATCGGCAGGTTTTGCAGCACACGGCTGGGCTGCATGGGTAAATCCAACCCATAACCATCCAGGGAATCAAATTGATTTTGGTGCAGACTCTGCCGCGACTGACGTTGGCGTTTATACAATGCTCTCAGGTCCTCTTTTATTAGGGCAAACTCTCTCGCCGTGAGAAGCCCGAAATGCAAAATGTATACGAAGGCCGTTTAGCATAGGTTAACCACGCTGCCAACTAAATCTAG
>JAYTIG010000326.1:0-1580 GCA_043731995.1 Hyphomicrobiales bacterium | reverse complement strand
CCAGGGACGCAAATAGTTCTACCTCACCCTGAGGTGCCCGCTGCAAGCGGGCCTCGAAGGGTGGGCAGCAAGCTCGGGGCTTACCGCGCCTTCACCCTCAACCGGTACGCATGCAATAACGTCTCGGTATAGCCATTCGGCTGCTCAACACCTTTGAACACCAGATCACACGCTGCCTGAAACGCCAATGATTTGTCAAAGTGCGGCGCCATCGGTTTGTAGCTTGCATCACCTGCATTCTGTCCATCCACCACAACAGCCATGCGCTTCAGCGTTGCCATGATTAATCCGCGCGTCACTACACCATGCTTCAGCCAATTCGCCATGTGCTGCGATGAAATCCGCAGCGTGGCCCTGTCTTCCATAAGGCCCACATTGTCGATGTCCGGCACCTTGGAACAGCCCACACCCTGATCCACCCAGCGCACCACATAGCCGAGCAGGCCTTGCGCGTTGTTGTCGAGTTCCTTCTGAATATCTTCCGCGCTCCAATTGGGCCGCGTGGCCACGGGCACGGAGAGAATGTCATCCAGTTTTGCAGGCGCGCGCTTGGCCAGTTCGACTTGTACGGCATGAACATCCACGCGGTGATAATGCGTGGCATGCAGGGTGGCGGCAGTGGGCGAGGGCACCCAGGCGGTGTTGGCACCAGCCTTTGGATGCGCAATTTTCTGCGCCAGCATGTCGGCCATCTTGTCTGGCATGGCCCACATGCCTTTGCCGATCTGCGCGTGGCCGGGCAAGCCCAGCTTCAAACCATTGTCCACATTCCAATTCTCATAAGCACCAATCCATGTGGCGGATTTCATGTCACCCTTGCGCACCATGGGGCCGAGTTCCATCGAAGTGTGGATTTCATCTCCCGTGCGATCAAGGAATCCCGTGTTGATGAATACGATGCGATCGGCCGCAGCACGAATGCATTCCTTGAGATTCACCGTGGTGCGGCGCTCTTCATCCATGATGCCAACTTTCAGCGAGTTCTCATTGATTCTTAAGGCTTTTTCCACGCGGGAAAAGAGCTCCACGGTGAACTCTACTTCCTCTGGCCCATGCATCTTGGGTTTCACAATATACATCGAACCTGTGCGCGAATTGGCGCGGCGCTTCAAATCATGCAGCGCGATGAGGGCGGTGATCATGCAATCCATGATGCCTTCCGGAATCTCGCCGTCATCGGCAAGCTTGATTGCAGGATTGGTCATCAAGTGTCCGACATTGCGCACCAGCATCAGCGAACGGCCCGGCAAAGAGAAAGCTTTGCCATTTCCATCCGTATACTGACGATCAGGATTGAGCCTACGCGTGAAAGTGCGTCCACCTTTGCTCACTTCTTCAGCAAGATCGCCCTTCATCAGGCCCAGCCAGTTGCGATAGACCTGTACTTTGTCTTCAGCATCCACGGCGGCGACAGAATCTTCACAGTCCATGATGGTGGTGAGTGCACTTTCGATCACCACATCAGAAATGCCAAGCGGATCGGATTTGCCAATCTCCGTGCTGCGATCAAAAATCACTTCAATGTGCAAGCCATTGTTGACGAACAACACACTATCGCGCCCCACGCCCTTGCCGAGATA
>JAYTIG010000325.1:0-1581 GCA_043731995.1 Hyphomicrobiales bacterium | reverse complement strand
TCCTTCACGCGGCGCGGCGATTTCACAAGTTTCAAGTATTTGTGCAGGTTTGAATGCGCGGCCGTAGTTGAGAAATTGAAGTTCTTCGTTCCGCCTTCGGGGTTAAAGCCCCAGGCCACGGCCAGCGCCTCAATCAGTGTTGATTTGCCAGCACCATTCTCTCCCACCAGAAAGGTCACTTTCGGATGGAATTCCAGCTCCTGAAAACCTTGTAGAACGGACAGCGAAAAGGGATAGGCCGCGCGGTCCGCCACCTTGTCCCACTGCATTTCAGCAGTGAGGAGATAGTGGCGGGCCTCAAAAGCTTTCACAGCAGAATGAGCTTACGACCTGCGCCGCTCCCTGCGTGCCGCACCAGCGGCCGCTGTATCCACGCCCTTGGCGAGTTCTGATACAGCGCCCAGTTTTTCTTCCACATAGGCAACTGTGGGCTTGGCGCCCTTGGTATAACCTTCGAGCGCCTTGCGCATGGAAGCAAGATGCTCCGGCGACGTGCCGCAGCAGCCGCCAATGATGCGGGCACCAGCATCGAGCGCGATGCGGGCATAGTCGGCCATCAGTTCGGGTGTGCCTGTGTAGTGAATGTGACCGTCATGATATTGGGGAATGCCGCAATTGCCTTTGGCCACAATGGTTGCGTCGGGCCTTGCCGCAGCTATGCCCATCACTGTTGCAACCAATTCCGAAGCGCCCACGCCACAATTCGCGCCAATGGCGACAGGCTTGACGGCGAGTTCACCGGCCAGCTTGCCGAAGGCCTGGGGCGTGATGCCCATCATGGTGCGGCCGTTGGTATCAAAAGACATCGTGGTGACAATGGGCAGGCCCGCTTTTGCAGCGCCCTCAACGGCGGCGCGCAATTCTTCCTCGGACGACATGGTTTCAATCCAGATCACATCCACTCCGCCCTCTTTGAGGGCACGGGCTTGTTCTTCGAATGCAGCTACGCCTTCGGCATAGGGGAAAGTGCCAACCGGCTCAAATATCTCGCCCGTGGGGCCAACCGAACCGCCAACATAAACCGTGCGGCCGGCGGCATCGGCTTCGGCGCGGGCATTCTTGGCCGCAGCCATATTGACTTCGCGAACCTTGTCTTGCGCGTCATGCAGCTTCAGGCGGTGGCGATTGCCGCCAAAGGAATTGGTGAGAACGATATCGGCCCCGGCGTTGATAAACTGCTTATGCAATTCACGCACCCGCTCAGGGTGTTCAAAGTTCCACATTTCCGGCGCATCGCCCGAAACCAGGCCCATCTGGAAATAATTGGTGCCGGTGGCGCCATCGGCCAAGAGCCAGGGCCGGCTGTTCAGGGCTTCAGTGAAGGATGGACGGGGCATGGGCAGGGAACCTTTCAAACTATATAAAGATATCTTTATATGATTTCCAATGGTGCGGCAAGATCAGATGTTAGCTGCTGGAGGGCAAGCTGTCCTGCCAATCGCGGCGGGTTTTGGCGATTTCCAGCCGCCTCTTTGACAGGCCGGAAATTGGACCTATGATAGGTCCAGTTTCCGGAGGCACTGATGCGTGACTGGCTGATCCATATCAAACGTGGCGAATATGCGTCACTGCAAACCCAAA
>JAYTIG010000324.1:0-4407 GCA_043731995.1 Hyphomicrobiales bacterium | reverse complement strand
TTCTGCGCGTCAAGCGGGATCGGGAGCAGCCGAAATCAGCGGCAGCGTCCGTACTCACTCCGGCATGAACCGGGGCAACCAACCAGAAAAGCCAGGAGGAAACACGCAATGGCACTGATAACACTGATAGGGCACATGGGGGATGCAATTCAGCATCTGCCAAGCGTGGCCCAGTCGACCCTCGACCAAATCCATGGGCTGAGCAACCATTTGCAAGATGGTGCGAAGCTCATTCAAGTTGATGTGACCGCGCAGGACATTCAGGAGAAACTGAAGAATGTTCCGCAGGAATCCCAGGGCGGCGCGCTTGTTTGGGTGGCCACGCACTTCATCGGCATGTTCCAGCAAGGCGGCCAGGTGTTTGTGGGCTTTGTCTCCGGCATCATTCCGACACTGGTTGTGCTGATGACGGCATTCTACGCCGTCACAGGTCTGATCGGTGAAGAGCGAGTTCACGGCTTGGCGCAATGGGCCGGCAAGACGCCCTGGACGCGCTATACTCTGCTACCAGTCATCTCGGTCTTCTTCCTGACAAACCCCATGGCATACACTTTTGGGTCATTCCTAAAGGAGCGTCACAAGCCTGCTTTCTATGATGCGGCCGTGTCTTATGTCCATCCACCGCTCGGTCTCTTCCCACACGTCAATCCGGGCGAATATTTCGTCTGGGGTGGTGTCCTGGTCGCGCTTCTGGAACTTGAGAAAAACGGCAAGGTTGCGCCCAGCTATCATGTTCAAGTCGCGGTCTGGTATGCGATCGTTGGATTGATCGTGATCTTGCTCAAGGGCTTCGTTACTGAATGGATCACCAACATCATCGCACGCCGCCAAGGCGTCGATCTTGAAAACCTTTAGTCGGCGGGAGATTGTAACATGGCAACATATAAAGCCGTAAAGGTAACCGCTGGCAAACGTGGTTGGGGTGGCCCTCTGGTCATCTTGCCCACCGATCAGCGCAACAAGATCGCTTCGGTCACCGGCGGGGGCATTCATCCCGTCGCCAGGCGCCTTGCTGAACTGACGGGAGGTGAAGCCGTGGATGGCTTCCGCACCCCGCCGCCAGAAAGCGAAATGGCAGCCGTCGTCGTTGACTGCGGCGGCACGGCGCGTTGTGGAGTTTACCCCCGCAAGCGCATCCCCACCATCAACCTCAACGAGGTTGGTCAAGCCGGGCCCTTGGCCCAATTCATCACTGAAGATATTTATGTCTCGGCTGTTACTCCAAAGGACATGGCTATGGCAGACGGTTCTGCTGCTCCGACAATTGCTGGCGCTGCAGGTGCGGCAGTTGGCGTAGCTTCGGCTGCGGTTTCTAAATCTGATGATATCGCGCCTGACACAAGCGGTGGCGGATTAATCAATCTGATATCGACCATTGGCCGCGCTATGGGTAAGGTTGTCGGCATCTTCTTCAGTGCTGGCCGCCGCACCATTGACCAGGTGGTGCGCAACGTGCTGCCCTTCATGGCCTTCGTAACCATGCTAATCGGCATCATCCTGTACACGGGCATTGGTGACTTCCTCGCCCATTGGATGGCGCCTCTGGCCAACAACATCTTTGGTTTGATGGTTATTTCCGCAATTTGCGGCCTGCCTTTCTTGTCCCCCATCCTTGGACCAGGCGCGGTCATCGCCCAGGTCATCGGTGTGGCCCTGATTGGCCCGCAGCTTGCTAATGGCGCGATCGCGCCCCGCATGGCCTTGCCCGCGCTCTTTGCTTACAACACGCAAGTCGGTTGCGACTTCGTGCCAGTGGGCTTGGCGCTGGGTGAGGCAAAACCCAAGACGATCGAAATCGGTGTTCCTGCGGTTCTGATGAGCCGGCAGATCATGGGACCGATCTCGGTGATCATCGCTTATCTGTTTAGCTTGGTCGTGCTCTAAGCAGACTGATACGGCCGGGACGCATCCTTGCGCCCCGGCCTTTTCAATTCCGGTTCCATATCGAACTGCGCAGGAACTCAACATGTATCTCCAGACTGAAATCATTGCCATTGGCCCTGAAGTCGCCGACATGGCGGAAGGCGGCATTGTCATTCTTTTTGCCGATGGCGCACCGCCAGAACTTGCAGAAGTGTCTGTGCTGCACAAAACGGCGCAAGAACCAAGTGATGCTGAACCACCGATTGGCACCAGCGTGCGTCTTGGCGCGCTTCAGGTGAAGATCACGGGCATCGGGCCAACGGCCTGGGCCAAAATGAAAAGCATGGGGCATATCGTGTTCGCCTTTAACGGCGGCGATGCATCCGACCGGCCGGGCGAAATTTGCGTTACCGAAGTGCCATTGCAGGATCTGCTGGCGCAATTGAAAACCGGCAACAAGATTTTGGTTGGCTGATGGCCGAGCAAAGCGTCATCGTGCGTGTGAAAGAAGGCCTGCACGCAAGGCCCGCCACCCGCTTTGTGCAGCTGGCCAAAAGTTTCAGCTGCGATGTGCAGCTTGATTACAACGGCAAGATGGCTTCCGCGAAAAGCAGTGTGAAAGTCATGCTGTTGAACGTGAAGGAGAACACCGAGGTCAAGGTGAAGACTTCGGGTGAAAACGAAGATAAGGCCTTGGGCCAGCTGATCGCCTATCTGAGCGACCCGCTGTCGGGCTTGGAAGAGACGGAGGACACGGCTGCGCCTGCACCTGTCCCGGCCAGCGAGGTTCACAAAGCCGTCGGTGTGTCGGAAGGCATTGCAGTTGGGCCTGTCTTCCCGTTCTTTCCTGAAAGCATTGCAACGGATGAACGCCGCCGCAGCGGCCCCGAAATTGAAACGGAAATGGCCGCCCTTGGCGCCGCGTTTGACCGCGTTTCTGCCCGCATGAAGGCCAGCCTTGCAGATGAAACGCTGTCTTCGGGCAACCGAGCAATCATTCGTGCCTTGGCCGAGCTTGCTACTGACGAGGCTATGCGCATCGACATGGTGGAGGAGGTGCAGCAGGGAGCAGGCGCCACGAGGGCCGTCATCACCGTTGCCAGCCGTAACGCTGATGCCTTCCGCGGCATGGACGACCCTTATCAGCGCGCCCGGGGCGATGACATTGACGCCATCGGCCGCCAACTGGCGCTTGCCGCCTTGGGCAAGGACGACATTGATCTCAGCGCGGTGCCCAAAGGCGCTATCATTCTGGCCAATGATATTGGTGCGTTTGAACTGGCCAAGGCACCCGTCAAGAACATTGCCGGCATCGTCTGCGCCAAGGGCGCAATGACCAGCCATATCGCTATCATTGCCCGCGCCCATCAGATTCCTGCGGTCTTGGCTTATGGTGAGGGCATTGCCGGGCTGCGTGACGCGCGGCTGCTGGCGCTTGATGGCAAGTCGGGCGAGGTGATCAAGGATCCGGACGTTGCCACTTTGAAGGCCTTTGCCGATCGCGGCGGCTTGGTGAAGGCCGAACGCGCTGCCCTTGAGCCCTACAAGCATGTTGTTCCGAAGCTCAATAATGGCCAGATCATCGAAGTGGCCGCCAATATCGGCACGCTGGAGGAAATTCCAGCGGCGTTGGAGGCAGGCGCCATGGGCGTTGGCCTGTTCCGCACTGAGCTTCTCTACATGGCGCATCGACATCTACCATCCGAGGATGAGCAGACAGAGATTTACGGCAAGGCGTTGGCCGCCTTTGCGCCGCATGCCGTGATTATCCGTACGCTCGACATCGGCGGCGATAAGCCGGTGGCTGGCATCCAGTTTCCACATGAGGAAAACCCGTTCCTCGGCTGGCGTGGCATTCGCATGTGCCTGGACCGGCCCGACATCTTCAAGCCCCAACTGCGCGCGCTGTTGCGCGCGGCCCCTATGGGCAATCTGAAGGTAATGCTGCCTATGATCACCGACGTGTCCGAATTAAAGCGCACCAAGGCGCAGATTGCGCAGTGCGGCGCCGAACTTGCGGCAGAGGGCAAAGCTTGTGGCACATTTGAGCTTGGCATCATGGTGGAGACACCCGCCGCCGTGTTCAACGCTGCGGAACTGGCCATGGAGGCGGCGTTCTTCTCAATCGGCACCAATGACCTCACGCAATATGTGATGGCCGCTGACCGCATGAATGCCCATGTCGCCGCGCTGAATGATGTCACCAATCCGGCCGTGATGAATGCCATTGCACTGGTAACCAAGGCGGGCAGAGAAGCCGGCATTATGGTTGGCATGTGCGGCGAGGCCGCTGGCCGCGACGACCTGACCGCCAGGTTCGTGGCCATGGGGCTCACCGAGTTCAGCATGAATCCGGGTCAGATCGCCAAGGTCAAACGCGCCATTACGTCAATTGATACATATTGATTTTATAAAATATATATGTATCAGAACAAGAAATTCGTCGTTAGGAGACAGAACCGATGCCGATCAACATATCACCGACGGGTTTGGCCCGTGATCTGCAGACCCGCGCTGATACTGGCAAGCCGATCCGGATTGGGC
>JAYTIG010000323.1:0-11313 GCA_043731995.1 Hyphomicrobiales bacterium | reverse complement strand
TCTTGGTCTGTTCTAATGGGCTGAATAGATGGAGTGGTTGCCGCCCGGCCCAATCGATATTCCAAAGTCGGTGTTTATGGCCACAGAAGAGGAGGTTTGGCAGTCATGATTGTCAATTCGATTTGAACAGTCACCACATGACTTTAGCGATGCCTGCAGCAGAAGGTATATTGGGCGTTAATCGAAAGATGCTCATTTTCGTTCAACTGGGATTTACCATTGTCCTTAGGAAAATATCGATTTTCTTCACCTATAACGGAGCCAGCCAGCCGGTCTCTCGATCTGTCGAGATGGGCATAACAGGAACGCGCACCAGCGATGATCAACCTTCTGAGATAGCCGTTTCCACGCTTGCTGATACTGAGAAGATTAGACTTGCCGCCAGTGGAGCGTTGATGTGGAACAGGCCCTAGCCATGCGGCCAGATCGCGCGCTCTGTGGAACCTTGCTGCATCGCCCGTGGCAGACAGGAGCGCAGTTGCCCCCAGCGTGCCAATCCCTGGAATGGTCATTGGTCGTCTGGCGACATCGTCCCTATTGGCCAAAGCGTCAATCTCGGATGACACAGCTTTGGTCCGCATCGCGATGTGCTGGAGATCGGCAGCCATGTCAGTTAGCAGCCTTCGCATTGTTGGGGTGAGGTCGTTGCCTTTGTCAGCAAGGACACGGCGGATGTCCAGCTTGAAGACCCATGCTCCCTGCCGCATTGCGTTGCCGTATTCCAGACAAAAAACACGCATATGGTTGATCAGCCGAGTTTTGGAACTAACAAGCTGCTAGCGCATGCGGTGCAATGCTTGTAGGTCGACCTGCTCCGTGTTGCGGCTGGCCACAAAGCGCATGGTGGGCCGGGTTACTCCTTCTGCGATGGCCTCAACATCAATCAGGTCATTCTTGTTCGTCTTGACGTACGGCTTCACAAATTGCGCGGGCATGATCTTTACCTCATGGCCCATGGCGATAAGCTTTTGGGACAACCACTGTGAGCCCGGGCACGATTCCATGCCTATCAAAGCCGGTACTGCTCTTGCGAAGAACTGCAACAACGTCTTCCGCTTGAACTTCGCCTTCTGGACGGGCTGGCCACTCGCATCAACGTGACAACATGGAAGATGTTCTTTCCAATGTCGATGCCAAATACATGGGCAGGTTTTGGAATGTTGTGTTCCTTCATTTTGAGTCTCCTTTGAAGTTGCTCCGCCATTTTGGACCTCGGCGACAGGGCGGGTCATCTCATTAATGGTGACGCCCGCTGTGGGGCGGGATGCCGTGGCTCATCTTGTGGAACATCACAAGGTGAGCCAGCGGCGGGCGTGCCAGGTTGTCGGGTGTTGCCGCATGACGATCAGATATGCGCCAGTGCGGCCTGATGATGACGTGCTACCGGATCGGATTAAGGCCATTGCCCATGAGCGGAGACGTTTTAGGTACCGGCGTATCCACGTACTGCTGAAGCGCGAAGGGGTGTCCGTCAACCACAAGCTCCTGTTCCGCTCGACCGCGAGGAGAAGCTCTCTGTGTGCAAGCGCGGAGGCCGCAAACGGGCCTTTGGCACGCGTGCTCCCATACTGGTGCCAATGTTGCCAAACCAGCGCTGGAGTCTCGACTTTGTATCCGACCAACTCACCGATGGCCGCCGGTTCCTGGTTCTCACAGTGGTTGATGACTGCACTCGTGAATGCCTGGCCCTTGTCGCTGATACACCACTATCGGGCCTGCGGGTGGCAAGGGGACTCAGTCAACTGATCACGCAACGAGGAAATCCCAAGTTGGTTGTCAGTGACAACGATTCGGAACTCACCAGCAACGCCATCCTGTCATGGGCTGATGAGACACGCGTTGAATGGCATTACATCGCGCCCGGCAAGCCCATGCAGAACGGCTACATCGAAAACTTCAACGGACGCCTCAGGGACGAGAAGTTGAACGAGACCTTGTTCACCACTCTGTGCCAGGTTCGTGTCGAACTCGCTCAATGGCGGAGCGACTACAACCATCACAGACCGCATTCAGGACTCGGCTGGCTCACGCCATTCGAGTTCGTCAATCACAACGCCCGGAGCAAGCAATAGCCGTCGGGCGCTGCGCAACATGAGGGCTCCGCGCCCATGTTTACGAAAGAGAGGCCATTGCACCACCTGCCCAACAGGGCATAACTGAGGTTCAGAGCGAACTCAAAACTGGATAAGAGACTGGGGCAAAGTGAGTGTTGGGCATTTGTCATCAGGACGCAGCCTGCGCGGGCTGACTGTCACCTGGTTGCCAGAGACTGGGGCAAGGTGAGTGTTGGGCATTTGTCATCAGGACGCAGCCTGCGCGGGCTGACTGTCACCTGGTTGCCCCGACATGATATGACAATTGAACCATTTTCCGCACAGATTTTGGCTATGGTAATTTCATTTGACGACGTAACGACCGCAAGCCCCTCTCTGGGCGCTCCCACATCTTTCAGCATGGAACGCCCGAAGTCTATGCATTCACTCGGTCGGCCGCGCAATGCTACTGCCTTGAAACTACCGATGGTCAAGCGACCGGTCTGGAAGTCTTTTTGCAATATCGGAGATGCAGGTTGGCCAGCAGCGATGCCCTGGCCTGTCATCGTGCTCTGAGCAGCGGGGTCATCACCGAGAACATAAGTGTCAGAGCCGGGAGTCTCCGGGCCACTGGTAACTTCACCTTCAATGCCACTCGCCAATTGATCAACCGCTGCACCGTCTGCCTTGCCGTCGAGTACGGGCTTCGCAGTCGCCTGTTCAACCGGCGATGTGGCAAACACACGCGTCATTTCAAGGTCGCCCTTTGATGACCAATCCGGATTTGAAAGAGCATCACCCAATTCCACCGTTTGATCCGCGTCTCTCTTTGTCACGTCAGGAAGGTGAACATCCACAACCTGATATTTCGGTCGGAACATATCCATATAGGGAGCGGTCAATGGATTATTTGCCATCCCGGCAAGGACAATGGCAAACATCAAATTGGAAAAACTGACCCACAAAGCTGCACGACCAAACGCCCCTGTCGGCCGTGATCGCACACGACGAGTGTCGGGCCGATATGGGGTTGGTCTTTTCAAAGAACCGCTCTTTTCACGCTCTTTTCGCTTTCGTTCAGGAGAGCAATATTGTTGATGATATAGGGATTCTCCGGCTGTAGTTCAAACGCTTTGAGAAGGAAAATCCGCGCGCCTTTCAAGTCACCACGCAAGAGTTTTGAATATCCAGCATTATTCAAAACAATGGCATTCCGTGATCCCAGCTGCAAAACTTTTTCATAAGCCGGATCAGCAAGATCAAAACGGCGCAAGTGATCATAGGTCGCGGCCAATCCAAGCCAGGCTTCAACGTCATTGGGCGTCAGCTCGACAGCCTTGCGATAGTTTGTTTCCGCCAATCCAAAGTCAGAATTCTTGAAGGCTACTTTGGCAGCCCGCAAAGGGGTATCAGACGGATAAAAAGCCGGATCCTCCATCGTCATGCCCGAACCTTGAAGCAGCCGGTTCTCTGTTGATGGTTGGCAGCCCGCCATCAGAGCCGACAGCAGCAGCAAAGGAAAGACCCTCAGAAATCTCGAAGGATGATTAATTCGCATGACCACTCCCCATCTTCATAGTTTCAGCGCCTCGTAGAGCTTAATTGCAACCGGCATCATGGTGATGCCAAGAATAACCGGGAAAATAAATAGGGCGAGGGGAACAACGAGCTTGACAGGCAAGGCATGAGCCTTTTCTTCGGCGCGCGCCAGTCGTTTGGCCCTCATTTCATCAGCATAGACACGCAAGGACTGCACCAGGCTCGTACCCAATTCTTCAGATTGCTGGATCAGCGTTGCAAAAGAGCGCGCTTCATCAATGCCGAGGCGCCAAGCAAGATTATCCAGCGCGTCGCGAATCGAGCGTCCAGCTCGCGATTCCAGAGACATAAACCTGAGGTTGCGTGAAAGCGACGGAAAATCGCGTGCAAGATCGCGCCCGACCCGTTGAATGGCCGAGTCAACACCAATCCCAGCCTCAACGCATATGACCAGAAGATCAAGAAAGTCCGGAAAACCCTGGCGATGCTCTTCCAACAACCGGTCACGCTTCATGCTCACGATGGTTCTGGGTATCATATAGCCCAGCAATGTCATCACAAGGCTGGCCACAACGGCATAAACAAACGGATGTTTGGGGTAGAACCTGCCATAGAGCGCCGCCGTCAGAATTCCGAATACAATGGCAGTTATCAACCGCAGCAACTGGAACAAGACAAGGGCATTTACACCATAATAGCCCGATGAGTTGAGAAAGCGGGTCAATTCGTCCTTCTTGCTCTCATCAGTCGGCATCAAGCCTGCAAACACGCCGTTCTTAAACCGTGAATCCACCAAATTGTTGGCCAAGCCCTGATCAACTTCATGGCCATCCGCCACCCCCAGTGTCCTGCGCCGGACCTCAAACCAGCTCTGCGTAATGCTGGCTATCGCAACTACAAGCAGCACTGCACTTGCGAACACAGTCAGCTGAAAGATCAGGCCACTCCGCGACGCCAACAGTTGCATGACTTGTTCCATTGTGTTCAGCCTAGAATTTGAAACGGATCAAACGATACATGATGTAGTCGCCTAGCAATGACCAGATGCACAGCCCGACAATCCCGATCTTGAAGATCGGGTGTTCCCACGCATCGGTGTAATATTTTGGATTGGGCAAATAGATTGCAAAGAAAATCGCAATGGGAAGGATAAACAGGCCGTAGGCAGAAAATCGGCCTTCAGCCGAAAGTGCACGCACTTTGCGGTACAGTTGGAATCGCTCCCGTAACACCTTTGAAAGATTGCTCAAAACTTCGCTGAGGTTTCCGCCTGTTCCCGATTGAATGGATACCGCAGTGACCAACAAGGAAAGATCGGAAACCCCGACCCGTTCCGCAAGGTTTGCGAGTGCCCTTGGCAATTCAAGCCCATAGGTCATCTCATCCAGTGTGATGCCAAATTCCGAGCCAATGGGATCACCCATCTCACGTCCGACTAAGCCAAGAGCAGTCGGAACCGGATGTCCACTGCGCAAGCTGCGCACGATCACTTCAAGTGCATCCGGCAACTGATTGACAAAAGCGGATTGACGGCGCGATTTGATAAATCGGATGATTTGCAACGGTATCAAGAATCCGAGTACACCTGCTATCAAAATACGCCAGAATGACGGAAGTGAAACGGTAAGCGTCAACACTGCAAAGATCGCGAATGTGGCCAGAGCTATAATTGCAACAAAGCGGCCCATGGTCATGTTCAAACCGGACTGCACGAGCAGTTTGGAAAGCCCCCATATGGAATCGAGATTGTTTCCGAAAATGCCCCGCTGTTCTTTCAACTGTATCAAGGCCCGTTCGCCGACAACGCCTTGGTCGATGATTCTGAGACGGCGATTGATGCTGCGCTTGCGGTTAATTGGCATGATAAAAATGATGTAAAACGCCTCGGCAGCGAAGATCACCGCAACTGCCGCGCATATAAAAAATCCCATCTTGATGAGCGTTGTAGTTTCCATTTCACTGTTGCCTGACTGGGTCAAAATAGGAATTGGGAACATGCAGCCCCCGGTGGGCAAGGTCGGAGAGAAATTTTGGCCGAAGGCCGGTGGCTTGGTAATGACCAACAATTATACCGTCTTCTTGTGTCGATACGCGGTGGAAGCGGAAGATCTCCTGCATCTGAATAACATCACCCTCAATACCGCTGATTTCACTGATGCTCATCACGCGGCGCTTTCCGTCACTCAGTCGCTGCAGCTGGATGACCACCTTGATGGCAGCCGCAACCTGAGATCGGATGCTCTGAATGGTCATGGGGTAACCCGCCATGCCGATCATCTGTTCAAGGCGCGACATGGCATCGCGTGTGGTATTTGCGTGGATTGTAGTCATCGAACCTTCGTGGCCGGTGTTCATCGCCTGCAACATGTCAAAAGCTTCCTCGCCACGACATTCGCCAACGATAATCCTGTCAGGCCGCATACGCAGTGCATTCTTGAGCAATTCGCGTATACGGATTTCGCCCTTGCCTTCGATGCTGGGCGGTCGTGTTTCCATGCGGCCAACATGAGGTTGTTGCAATTGCAGCTCAGCGGCGTCTTCAATTGTAATCAATCGCTCATCGTCTGCAATGTACGAGGAAAGCGCATTCAGCATCGTGGTTTTGCCCGAACCTGTGCCACCGGAAACCAAAATGGTCACACGACCGGCAACCGATGCCGCCAGAAATGCTGCCATCTCCTTCGACAGGCTGTTGATTTCCACCAACCGGTCCATCGAATAGGGCTTCTTGGAAAATTTGCGGATGGAAACCAACGGACCGTCAACAGCGATCGGCTTGATGGCCACGTTGACGCGGGAGCCATCCAGCAGGCGCGCATCACACATCGGCTGGCCTTCATCAACACGTCGACCCACCGTGGAAACGATCTTGTTGATAATGCGCAAAAGATGAGCCTCATCCTTGAAACGTGCCGGAGAAAGCTCGAGCTGGCCGCCCCGCTCAACATAAATCTGCAGATGCGTATTGATCAGAATATCATTGATCGTGTCATCCTTCAGGAGTGGTTCAATCGGACCAAGTCCAGTCATTTCGTTGAGAATATCGTCGACAAATCGCCCCAGCTCGGTGGCGTTGAGAATGATTTTCTCGGTGCTGACGTGCTGGGCGACCAATTCATGGATTTGCGGGCGCAGTTCATGTTCCGACAATTTGTCAACGGTGGCCAGGTTGATCTCGTCAATCAAGCGCCGGTGGATGCGCAATTTGGCATCCAGCAGTCGTTGAGCCACCGAAACTGTCTCGGTATCGACTGCCGCGCGTGCGCCTGGCGGCGAAACCAGCGGAACGACGGCCGCCTCGGCCGCTGCCATCTTGAGAGATGCAGCAGAGGAACTCCTCAATGAAAAACGTCCGAGGGCCATCTTAATCTCCAATGATCTTTGCAAGGTCGGCAACGATCTTGTTCCGCGCCTTGATCTGTGTTGTCGGAACACCCCGGTCGATGGCTTCCCTGGCCAGCTTTTCTTCGTCACCCACAAACCCAGCCAGTGAGTCGCGCAGCACGTCCTTGGCCTCTCCCGCAGAAAGCCTGGCAGCAAAAAGGGACTTTTCATATTTGTTGACAATCACTTTTGGCTTCACTTCGCCGCCGTAGCGCTCTGTGAGATCGGTCACCATGCGCCGGGCGGATTTAAGGCCCGGAACCGTAAAATCGGTCACCAGATAAACATCGCTCGATCCGAGCAAGACACCTTCCGTCCAACTCTCGGCATGGCGAGGCAAATCCACCACGAGGCTTTGGTATTTCTGTGATGCCAAATCGAGTGTGCGCGTCACAATCTCCGGTGAGAAAACATGGGGCTCGCCATATTTGCGTTGCGCTGAAAGAACGGCAATGCCGGCAGCGTGGTTGACCGTCATTGTCTCCAACATGTGAATGTCCAGCCGAGCTGGATCTTCCACCAATTCATTAATCTGCCAATTGGGCGCCAAGTCGAGGTAATCAGCGCAAGAACCAGAGTCGAGATCAAGATCAACCAGACATGTTGTGACAACCGGGGCCGCCTTTCGCGCATGGATTATGGCCGCATGCAACGCAATTGTAGTGGCTCCTACGCCACCGCGGGCGCCCATGAAAGCCATGCACTTCACTTCTTGTCGGCCGGCATCATTCAGGCTGATCACACGGGCGCAGGCGGCGATTAACTCACCGGGAACCAGCGGCGTTTTCACCCAATCTGCCACGCGCAACCGCATGAACCAGCGCATCAGTGCTTCGCCAGCATCGGGCGAGAGCACGATTACCGGAATGTCCTGCGGGCGGGCAGACATGAAACGGTCAAATTCCTTCAGCGATGGCTCGCCAGTGGAATCAAGATCATAGACAAAAACGCTGATGCCCTTTGGCGCTTTCGCGGCGGTCACACCGGAACTGGCAAACAGCTGCAGCAACACACCATCGCGCTTGGCGATGAAGTCTTTCATCTTGGTGCCATTGGCAGTGTTCTGGGTCACAAATCCGATCTGCAGAATGCGCTTGTCGCCCTTGGTGGAGCGATTGAAAATCTGCAACATGTCAGCTCCCTGCCGAGGCCAGATCTTCGCCGGTCACTGTCGTGGCAAAGCTGGGCAAGTCTATGAAGTCAGGGAAAGCTGCATTGCCGATTTTCATCAACCCACCGATCAGGATAAATTGGAATTGCAGTACATTCGCGTCAACTGTCGTAGGAGTGGCCCGTTGGTGGAGGCTGACCGTTATGGTCGGCACAGGTCCGCCCGGACGACCCGCATAGCCGAGGCCGGTATATTGATACTCCACCACGACATTTGCAGCTGACGTGATGTTTGAAAACAAATTACACATCCCGATATTGGTGGGACTGGCCTGACATATCGTATAGGCGGTTCCGGCTGCGTCGCGACCGTACACGATCGCCTGCATGGCACCGGCTCTATACGTCCCGCTGTTTGTGCAGGTGCCCGTAGATCCGGATGCGTTGGTCGCCGTGCACACCCTGTCAAAGGCCGGCATGGGATAGCCAGGCAACACCGCGCCACCGACACCGGTGAGCGTTGCCAGATCACTTGAAACCGGGTCGGACACCGCAGCCACACGCGCGCCCCATTGCACAGCCTTGGTGGCTGCGTTCCACTGATAGAACACATTGGCAAATTCCACCGCGCCAAACACCATCAGAAAAAACACCAACGCCGCTACGGTGAACTCGATCATCACAGCGCCGCTTTGGTCTTTCCAAAGGTTTCTGGTTTTAGCGGACACCGAACAACCTTTCTTCATGTTCGACATGCATGGTCAGGTTTGAGAGCCCGAAGTATCCCAGAAAACCCAAGCCCGTGTAAGGGACATCTGTCGACACGGTTACCACGTAAATGTTGCCGCTGGTGTCCCGGCCACGGCAATAGGCCGGCGTAGCAACCGTGCCGCAATAGACGTTACCATTGTCGGCCAGCGCCGTGTAAACCACCGATATTGTTCCCTTTCGGTTCGCACTCACCGCATTGAGCGGATCCCACCACGAGACGCGGAGGCTTCCTCCACTGGTTACTCCGGTCACGGCGATGTTTTTGGCCTCGCTGATTGCTGTTGCGTCATCATGTGGCAATCCCGCCGCAAAACGCGCTCCGTCACGAATGCCATTTTCGATCAGATGGCGGCCGTAAATGGCATTTCCGAACTCAAATACACCTAGACTGATGGCCAGAAGCACTGGAAGCACCACCGCAAGTTCGATCAACGCCGTGCCGCGCTGGTCAATTTCGAAAGTTCTTAGTTGGGCATTGAACACTTTCATTGAGACCATCACCTGTAAAGCTGAACCCGGTCTCGCGCCACGCCTGTTCCGTCGCCGGGATAGACAAGGCTCACCAGTTCCGTCCACAGCGTGTTGTTACTATCTACAGGTCGCACCATGAAGAATTTGGCAAAGGCCAGTGCGTGGTAGATGCCATTTGATCCCGGCTGGAGGTTGTTAGCAGTGCAATTCATTACGGCACCGTAGATGATCCTGCGGTCAACGCTGCCAGTTGTTGTGTCAACCCCGCTCACCGGCGTGTTTTGTGATGCAGCACATTTTGGCAGCCCAGTTTCCTGTGCAGCACCTCCGCTTCCAGTACTTCCAGTCACACTATAGCGGTTGTAAATTCCGCTCGAAATTTCGTATCGGTACAAATCATAGCGTGATGGCGGGTTGGCATTGGTATAAGGATTGCCATCAGGAGACGTCGGCAAAACCGCAGTATTGTTGGTGGTTCCGATAAAGTTTAAATCCCAATAACCGATCTTACCGCTTGCTGTCCGGAATGCAGTGGCTGTTGTGGTCGTGCTGAGATCGGAATTCCAACCCCAATCACCATTCCCAATATTTGCTTTTCCGCTACCGCCCGAAACAGTTGCGCATGTATTTGTCGCAAAGCAACTGTCGACAGGTAAGGCCATCACTTGTGAGTTGTTCGCATTGGTCGTGGTGGTCCCGGCAGCTGCATTGCAGGCCCTATTGTTGGCGTTTCCAGTGGTCGGCGTCACGTAGCCCTTTCGTACATTTATTCCGGGAGGATATGTTGTACTCGGGCTGTAGGAGCCGTTCCCGGGAGGATAATCGTCGAACCGCAGGTTAAATGCCTTGATCAAAGTGTTCATGCTTCCTGTTTTGGTCTTCAGGGTATTCAGGATGTAACATTCATTCGGCGCGATCGACGCAATTTCATCGCCAAGTGCATTCGCACCGCCTCCAGACACATCGAGAAAGCCGAACTGCCCAGGAACTGCCGTGACATTGTTGCCGCCCGAAAAGGCCAGAAATCTGATAATCCTGCGTCGCGTCGCATATGAATTGGCCATGGCGCTCAAGCCAAAATCATTGTTCATGTCAGAGTTATTGGCGGGCTCCAGTGGATTGCACATGAATAACGGAGTGAAATTGCATACGGCCGCGTCGAAGCCTGCCACAGCGGTGGCGGTTTCTGTCGTGGTGCCGACGCCTACAAAATTGACCGGAAAAATTGTGTTGAAGTTTGCAGGTTTCACACTGACTTGCACGTAACGGGCAATTTGCGAACTCGACGCGATATGGGCGCTTGTATCAACCGGAAGGCACAGATAACCAGCACTTGGCACGCTTGTGGCATCGCTGGTCGGCAAGGCCGAAAGATAGCAGGGGGTTGCGATATTGCTGCCATTGATCGTCACGACACTTGTTGCAAACAGGCTGCTGTTTGTAGTGATCAGGGTGTTGATAGCATTGTTCGCCCGGGTGATCGCATCGGGCCTTCTGTCCAACTCTCCCGCACCGGCCAGCGCCAGCGCATCGGTGCCGTGTTGCAACGTGGATTGCAGGGTATACAGGCGGCCCACATCAATGGCGAGCAGGCTGAAGCCGATGATCACCGGCAAGGCAACGGTTACATAGATGAGTGCAATGCCAGATTGGTCAGCGTGAAACCGACTCCAAAGCCCTTTCAACCGTTGCAACAATACACTTCGCAAAACATGCCTCCATGACTCATTTTGGCGGCTGGTTGATGTTGATGACCGTGCTGGGGCTGGATTGCTGCTGGGCCGCATATTTCTTCAGGTACATTTCCATCAGGTCAGCGCCTTGTTCGCCGCTGCCGTAAATGGTGGTGTTGTTCAAATAGGAAGGCCACGGCGTGGGCGTTTGAATGGCGATGTTGGCGCGTGAAGAATCGCCCGCCGAAAGCGAGATCCCGTCACTGTGGCTCAGCGCATCATAATCATCCGCGAATGCCGGACCTGAGAGGAGGGTGGCCAGCGCCGCAGTC
>JAYTIG010000322.1:0-1596 GCA_043731995.1 Hyphomicrobiales bacterium | reverse complement strand
GCGGGCTTCTGGTGCCGTCTTGCGCCTCGACGTGGTGCGACAGGCAACCCAGCAGCTGATCAGTGACATGAAGGCGCGTGCCTTGAGTGCCGACCAGTTTCGGATTTCAATTGATCTTTATAGCAACAGCATCATTCCATTGCTTGCCCCCACAACGGATTTGACGGCCGCTGCCTCCGCTGCCGCAAATATCGATTTTGCCAGTGGTCTTGGAGAGAGTGGAACCGAAACAGAAAATGCCTTGTCGCAGTTGGGCAAGGCAATCGGCTCAAGCGGCACTGGCAACAATCCCAGCAGCCGCAAATCCTATGTGGTGCTGATCAGCGATGGCACGCAAAACTCCGCCATCACAGCCACGCCTGCCGTGGGTGGGCAGTTTACAATGGCTTATGACTCCAATTACTCCGTCAACTCACCCAACTATGCTTATGACGTTTGGGAAACTCTGGCCACTATCGATCATGCCAAGTGCGACCCGATCAAAGCGGCGGGCCACACGATTTTGACAGGCCGCATGGAATACCTCATCCCAACAGTTGCCAATGGCGGCGCGGATAGCCGGTTCGACTTCATCAAGAACACTCTGAACGGCATTTCAATATCAGAATTCCAGGCCTGCGCCTCGGACCCGAGCCTGGCCTACACAGCCAAGACTCCGGCTGATATCACATCGATGTACAATAACATCCTCAACGCCATTGTGCCGCCAACCAACATTGCGTTGACGCAATAGGAGGCTGACTCACACCTTGCGATAGGACTTGTCTTCATCGTCAAGAATGCGCTTCATTTCTGCAAAATGAACGTGAAACTGATCGCGGTCTGCGTCCCATTCCTGCGCGGTCTTTTCAGCCACTGCATCAGTCATCACATGCAATTGGCGGCCGGTTGAATAGGCCAGCACCAGATTTCGCGCGGCGCGTTCGAGATAATATGTGAGGTCATAGGCCTCGGCCACGGATTCGGCGCAAACCAGTATGCCGTGATTGCCCAACATCAAGATGCGCTTGTTGCCCAGCTTGGATGCAATCCTGTCGCCTTCCTCGTCGGTGTTGGCCATGCCACCATAGTCTAGGTCAAAAGCCACACGATTGAAAAAGCGCGCCGTGTTCTGGTCAATGGGCCTGATTTCCGGATCGGCCAATGAGGCCAGTGCGGTTGCATAAGGCGGATGAAGATGAATGATGCAACGGGCCTGGGGCAGGGCGGCATGCAATCTGCCATGCAAACTCCAGGCCGTCAGATCGGGCGCGTCGGGCCGCTGCATGGTTGATTTGTCACGGGCATCGAGGAGAAGCAAATCCTTGGCCCGGATTCGCGAGAAATGCACCCAGCGCGGGTTCATCAGGAATTGCCGGCCATCCTTGGAAACGGCCAGGCTGAAATGGTTGGCCACGGCTTCGTTCCAGTCGTTTCTGGCGGCCAGCCTAAATGCTGCCGCAAGATCAACACGAGATTGCCATTCACCGCTGCGAGAAGCCGCCTGTGAAGATGCTTTGGCTTTTTTTGGCACGTTCGTCTCCCTATGTGTTGACAGCGATGCTATATTCAAAGTTGAAGGGACGCAAAGTGACTTTGGAGGTTTTTTGAGATGAT
>JAYTIG010000321.1:0-4445 GCA_043731995.1 Hyphomicrobiales bacterium | reverse complement strand
CGGCGCTTGATGCGGTTGCGGGTGACGGCATCGCCCAGCTTCTTGGAACAGGTGAAACCCACACGGGCCGGGCTTGCATCATCTCGGTTGCGCACCTGCAGCAGAAAGCCCGGTGTTGTTTGCGAAACAGCTTTTGCGGCGGCAACGAAATCCTGCCTCCGCTTCAAGCGCTGCATGATGAGATTTTAATGGTCTAGGCCGAGAGCCGGCTACGGCCCTTGGCACGGCGGCGGCGAATCACGTTGCGGCCACCCACAGTTGCCATGCGCGAGCGGAAGCCGTGGCGGCGCTTGCGAACAATCTTCGAGGGCTGATAGGTACGTTTCTGGGCCATGGTTCCGATTCCAACAATCTGCCCAAACCTTTGGAATTATTAACATAATTTCCTGAAGAGTGAGGCAGAACCTAAAGGTTATGCAAAAGTTGGCCTGCTTATGGTCAGAAACGGTTGAATTGTCAACTTGGCCCGCCTTTTTTGAACAGTGGATAGCGCCTGCCGATAGACAATTAATGCGGCTTTCATCACCGCCCTCACACGGCGCCTAAAGCCTTTTCACGAGGCCGTGAGGCCCCCTGTTCAGTTTGGGGAAAACCCGCCATGTGTTGGCGGTGAGACATTCAAACTCAAATCCAACCTCCGTGGCATCGGTGCCGACCTCGTCGTTTTGGCGCTGGCTGCCGCTTGGCCTGTTGTTGGTTTTGGCGGGCGTGTCCTATGGTTTGGGGCTGCAGAATTACCTTGGCGTGCAAAGCATGGCGGAGCACCAGGCCACGCTTCAAGGCTTTGTGCAGGATCACCTGCTGTTTGCATTGGCCATCTATTTCCTGATCTATGTGGCGGTGGTGGCGCTTTCGCTGCCAGGGGCTGGTGTTCTCAGCATTCTTGGCGGCTTCATTTTCGGCTGGCTGGTCAGCGCGCCTCTGACCATTGTGGCGGCGACGATTGGCGCGGTGATTGTGTTCAAGATCGTGCAGACCTCCTTGGGCGCCGCCATTGCGGAGCGCGCAGGCCCCTTTGTACAAAAACTGTCGCGCGGTTTTGAGGAAGACGGGTTCAACTATCTTCTCTTCCTGCGGCTGGTGCCGGCCATTCCATTCTTTGCCATCAATGCGGTGGCAGGCCTTACGCGCATGAGGCTTGGAACCTTTGCACTGGGCACCCTCATTGGCATAATCCCCGGCTCTTACGCCTTCGCATTTTTGGGGCGTGGCCTGGGCAGCGTGCTTGAAAATGCCCAGTTTGCCCACACGGCCTGCGTGGCGCAGGACGCCCGCGCGCCCTGCCCTTATGACATTTCGCTTTCAGCGCTGGTGACGCCGCAAATCCTGTGGGCCTTTGCGGCCCTTGGCGTGATGGCACTCATTCCTGTTTTCCTCAAAAAATGGAATAAGACTTCATGATCTATGATCTTGCCATTATTGGCGGCGGCTCTGCTGGATTATCGGTTGCAGCGGCGGCGGCGCAGTTTGGCGAAAAGGTCGTGCTGTTTGAAAAGGGCGAGATGGGCGGCGACTGCCTGAACTTTGGCTGTGTGCCTTCCAAGGCGCTCATTGCCGCAGCTTCTTATGCACAGGCGCAGCGGGCTTCAGCACCCTTTGGCATCGCTGCGGTGGAACCGCTTGTGGATTACGCCAAGGTGATGGATCACGTTCAATCCATCATCGCAAAAATTGCCCCGCATGACAGCGTGGAGCGCTTTGAAGGCCTTGGTGTGAAGGTGGTGAAAGCCTCCGCCAAATTCATCGCCGCACGGATATTGGAAGCGGGTGGAGAAAGTTTTGAGGCGCGCAGAATTGTGATCGCAACAGGTTCGCGCGCCAGTGTGCCGCCCCTTCCGGGGCTCAAGGATGTGCCCTTTCTCACCAACGAGACACTCTTCAAAAACCGCGTGAAGCCGGAGCATCTCATCATCATCGGTGGCGGGCCCGTCGGCATGGAAATGGCGCAGGCGCATCGGCGGTTGGGATGCAAAGTAACAGTTCTGGAGGGCCTGAAGGCGCTCAACAAGGATGACCCTGAGCTGGCGCAAGTGGTGAAGGACGCGGTGCAGGCCGAAGGTGTTGCGTTGCGCGAAGATATTGCCATTGAAAGCGTGGCCAAGACCGAGTCTGGCATTGCAGTTCATCTCAAAGGCGGCGAAGCAATCGAAGGCTCTCACTTGCTTGTCGCCGCCGGCCGTGCGGCCAATGTGGAAGGGATTAACCTTGAAGCTGCTGGCATTGATTATGACAAGCGCGGCATCAAGTTGGATCAAGGCTTGCGTTCCAGCAACCGCGCCGTTTATGCGGCAGGCGATGTGGCAGGCGGCCTGCAATTCACCCATGTGGCGGGCTATCATGCAGGCCTCATCATCCGCTCGGCGCTGTTCAAGCTGAAGGTGAAGAACCGCACCGATATCATTCCCTGGGTCACCTATACCGACCCCGAGCTGGCACAGATCGGCCTGCAAGAAGTTGAGGCGCGCAAGCTCCATGGAAATGGCGTCAAGGTTCTCACCGCGCCCTTTTCCGGCAATGACCGGGCGCAGGCGGCAGGCGAAACCAAAGGCATCATCAAGCTGGTGCTGGGAAAGGGCGGAGTGATCGTTGGTGCTGGCATTGTGGGGCCGCATGCGGGCGAATTGATTGCGCCTTTCGTGCTGGCGGTGACGCAGCACATGAAGATTTCAGTTCTGGCCAATTTGGTGCTGCCCTACCCCACGCTTTCCGAAGTGGGCAAGCACGCGGCCATCAGCAACTATGCGGGGCTGGCGCAAAAGCCGCTGACACGAAGGCTTATAGGACTTCTGAAAATCTTCGGCTAAATCACCAGCATGAACGAGACCCAGCAATTCCGACCCAGCACCGGCCTTCACGGCCTTTCCAGCAAGGTGCTTATTCTCACTGTCAGTTTTGTGATGCTGGGCGAGATTCTGATCTTCCTGCCCTCCATTGCCAATTTTCGTATTCAATGGCTGAAGACGCGCATTGCCCAGGCTGAAATCGCAGCCTTGGCGGCGGAAGCCGCCCCAGGGCAAATTGTGGATTCCGATTTGCGTTCCACCATTCTCAAAGGCGCTGGCGTTGAAGCGGTTTCCATCACGCAAGGTGACAAGCGGCAGCTGGTGCTGCGCAATGATCACCCGGAAATGGTGGAAGAGGATTTCGACCTGCGCGGCGGCATGTATTACACCACCATCCTGCCCGCCCTGAAAGTCGTGCTGCAGAACCGTGACCGGATCATTGGCGTTACCGACAAGCCGCCGGCCATGACAGGAGACACCATTGCCATCGCGCTGCATGAATGGCCCTTGCGCGATGCCATGCTGAATTTCGGTTTGCGGGTGCTGGTGCTTTCCATCGTGCTTTCTTTCATTGTGGCCAGCCTCATCTTTGCCGCGCTGAACCGCGTGCTGGTGAAGCCCATGCAGCGGCTCTCTTCCAACATGATGGATTTTGCCGACAAGCCAGAAGAGGCCGCGCGCGTCATTGCACCTTCGGCCCGCAGCGATGAGATTGGCATTGCCGAACACGAGCTGCGCGCCATGCAAATTCAGTTGCAAGGCTTGCTACAACAGAAAAACCGGCTGGCGGCGCTTGGCCTCGCGGTTTCAAAGGTGAGCCATGATTTGCGCAACATGCTGACATCAGCGCAATTGATTTCAGACCGATTGGGCGAAGTGAAAGACGCGCGGGTGCAGCGCTTCGCACCCAAGCTGATCACCTCGCTGGACAGGGCCATCACCTTCCTCAACCAAACCATCACCTATGGCCGCGCGCAGGAACTTCCGCCGCGGCGCGAGGTGTTGGCGCTGATGGCGGTGGTGGATGACGTGCTGGAAGGTTTGCGCCTGCAGGCGGGCAAGGTCTCGCTCGTGGATGAAGTGCCAAAAGGGATCATGGTAGATGCAGACCGGGAGCAACTTGTCCGTATACTGACGAATTTGGGGCGCAACGCTTTGCAAGCCATTGCCACAAGGCCGCAAACGGCAGACCAGGTGACGATCTCGGCCCGGCGACAGGGCAAGCTGTGCCACATCCGGGTGAGTGACACGGGCCCCGGCATCCCTCCAGCCATCCGCGAAAGGCTGTTTGAAGCCTTTCAGACAGCGGCCCGGGCTGGCGGCACCGGGCTGGGGCTTGCCATTTCGGCCGAGTTGGCACAGGCCCATGGCGGCAAGGTTTGCGTACTGGAATCAAGCGAGAATGGCTCGGTTTTTGAACTCACGCTGCCCGACCGCGAAAGCGTATAGAGCGAGGAAAATCTCGCGCTTGCATTCCAGCGCTTCCCATACTAACAGGGCGCTGCGAACGTCGATTTACCCGTTTGCGATGCGCCCGTAGCTCAGCTGGATCAGAGCACTAGACTACGAATCTAGGGGTCAGAGGTTCGAATCCTTTCGGGCGCGCCATTTGCGTACAAAACCACTAACCTCTCCGGGCTGGGTCAGCTGGCCTGCAATTGC
>JAYTIG010000320.1:0-1607 GCA_043731995.1 Hyphomicrobiales bacterium | reverse complement strand
GATGCCTATTTCACGCCAACTCTCTCGGTACAGAATTAGTCTCACGCCTTTGCCACAATTCCAGCGCAAGGCAGCGGCTGGATTCAAATTGATTGCGCTTTGGAATGTGCTGGCGCATATCCCGCGCACGCGTGAGAGCAAAAGGAAGGCATGCTTCGGTTTCTTGGTTGGTTGTTTGGCGCTGTTTTCATGATGACGCTGGGCCTTGCGGCTGCGGCACTTTACATCATTTTGGATGTGTCGAAAGACCTGCCGGATTACAAGCAGCTCGCATCCTGGGAGCCGCCGGTGATGACGCGCATGTATGCCGCAGACGGTTCATTGCTGGCTGAATATGCGCTGGAGCGCCGCCTCTATGTGCCCGTAAATCTGGTTCCCGCGCGCGTTATCCAGGCCTATGTTTCGGCCGAGGACAAGAATTTCTATACCCATGCCGGTTTGGACTGGCGTGGCATTGGCAAGGCGGCGATCCGCTTTGTCCAGGTGAAGCTCACTGGCCACGGCCAGGTGTTGGGTGCCTCCACCATCACGCAGCAAGTGGCCAAGAACTTCCTGCTCAGCAATGAACGCACCATGACGCGCAAGCTGAAGGAGGCGTTGATCGTTCAGCGCATCGAAGCCTCTTTCAGCAAAGACCAGATCATGGAGCTTTATCTCAATGATATCTTTCTGGGCTTCAACTCTTACGGCGTGGCCGCAGCCTCTCTGAACTATTTTGGCAAGTCGCTCGATGAACTCTCATTGGAAGAGGTAGCCTATCTTGCGGCCTTGCCAAAGGGACCGAACAACTACAACCCATTCACCAATTACGACCGCGCGGTGGAGCGCCGCAATTATGTGCTCACCCAAATGTTTGAGAATGGCTACATCAAGCAGGAAGAGCTTGATGCTGCCCTTGCCAAGCCCCTGAAGGTGAATCCACGCCCATTCGGTGCGCAACTTTTCTCGGCTGAATCTTTTGCAGAAGAGGCGCGCCGCGAACTCGTTGCCAAGTATGGCAAGGAGGAGCTCGACAGGGGCGGCTATTCAGTGCGCACCACGCTTGATCCCAAACTGCAAATATTCGCGCGCCAGGCTGTGGCCCGTGGCTTGATTGGTTTTGATCGTAAGCGCGGCTGGCGTGGGGCCGTGGAACATGTTGATGGCCTGCAAGGCGATTGGGCCCAGCCGCTTTTCAAATACCATGTGCCACCCGATCAGCAACCTTGGCGCATCGCTATTGTTTTGCAGGTGACTGATCAGGGCGCAACTGTTGGCGTACAGCCCAAAACGCTCAATGATGGCACTTTCGGCAAGGAACGCGAGCAAGGCAATGTTCCATTGCAGCTGATGCAGTGGGCCAGGGCTTATATTGACGGCGAAAAGCTGGGCCCCGAAATCAAGAAGCCAGGCGAAGTGGTGAAAGTGGGCGATATTGTCTATGTCGCGCCTTCCGGCAACAAAGATGAATATCACTTGGTGCAATTGCCAGAAGTGCAGGGCGCTTTGGTGGCCATGGACCCGCACACTGGCCGCGTGCTGGCCATGGTGGGCGGCTTCTCTTACGGCCAAAGCCAATTCAACCGAGCAGTTCAGGCCATGCGCCAGCCGGGTTCGTCCTTCAAGCC
>JAYTIG010000319.1:0-1609 GCA_043731995.1 Hyphomicrobiales bacterium | reverse complement strand
AAATCAGATCGGCAGCAAACTCGGCCTCAAGGATTTCTGGCCCGCGGCGGGCGTGGCCGAAATCGTTGAAGAGAACATGGCCAACGCCGCGCGCGTGCACGCCATTGAGCGCGGCAAAGACATCGCCACTTGCGTGATGATCGCGTTTGGAGGGGGTGCGCCGCTGCATGCCTGCCGCCTCGCCGAAAAGATTGGCGTCACCAAAGTCATTGTGCCGCAAGGTGCTGGCGTGGGTTCGGCCATTGGATTTTTGCAAGCACCTGTCGCCTATGAAATCACCCGCAGCTTTGCCGTGAACCTCGATGGCTTCAATGCCACCAAGGTGAATCAACTTCTCAAGGAAATGAGCCAAGCCGCTGAATCCGTTGTGAAACCCGCCATGCAGAAGGGCCAACCAAAACTCACCATCAAGGCCGATTGCCGCTATGTGGGCCAAGGCCATGAAATCCCCATCTCCATACCCGTCCGTGTACTGACGAATGCCGATGGCAAGAAACTGAAGGCGGAATTTGAGCGGGCCTACAAGGCCGTCTATGGCTTGATCATTCCCAACCAACAGGCTGAAGCCATCACTTGGTCTGTCACATGCTCATCGCCTGTGCCGAAGGTGGAAACAGCGAAGAAGGCCGCCAGACGCGCAGCACCCAAGCCCTTGCGCACCCGCCGGATCTTTGATGCCGCCACAGGCAAGCAGATGAACGCGCCAGTGTATTGGCGCTTCGATATGAAGCTGGGTGCGGCAATCAAAGGCCCCGCCATCATCGCTGAATATGAAACCTCAACCATCGTGGGCAGCAGGTTCAACGCAGAGATCAATAGCCTTGGGCAGATTGTGATGGAGCGGAGATGACTCTTTCATTTTACTCCGTCGCCCCTGCGAAGGCCGGGGCCCAGCCTAGATCCCAAACTCAGTGCCCAGACGAAAGCTGGATTCCCGCCTTCGCGGGAATGACGGTTATTGGGTTTTGTTTTTCAAATGCAAACTCCAGGATGATCCCATGAGCCAACGCGCCCTCGAAGCCATTCGCACCCAGGTGATGTGGAACCGCCTGATCGCGGTTGTTGAAGAACAGGCGCAATCACTTCTGCGCACCGCCTTCGGCACCATCACGCGCGAGGCGGGCGATCTCTCGGCCGGTGTTTACAACACGCAAGGCCATATGATCGCACAGGCGATGACCGGCACGCCCGGCCATGTGAACACCATGGCCACCGCCGTGCGCCACTTTTTCAAGCACTATCCACAGCACACCATGAAGCCCGGTGATGTCTATGTCACCAACGACCCATGGGAAGGCACTGGCCATCTGTTTGACTATGTGATGATGACGCCCGTGTTCCTCGGCAAAAAACTCGTGGCCTTCTTTGCCTCCACTTGCCATTTGATCGACGTGGGCGGCATCGGCTTTTCGGCCAAGGGCAATTCCTCCTATGAGGAAGGCATGTATGTGCCGCATATGATGCTGCGCAAACAGGGCGTGCTGAATGATGACTTGCTGAAGGTGATCTTGGGCAACACGCGCAACCCGGTTGAAGTGAAGGGCGACCTGCTCTCGCTGGTTTCCGCCAATGACACAGGCGTGCGCCGCCTGATCGAGATGATGACGGA
>JAYTIG010000318.1:0-1612 GCA_043731995.1 Hyphomicrobiales bacterium | reverse complement strand
CGCCACTTTCAAACCGCGCGATCTGCCCGGCAACATAAGCACAAATGGCGGCAGGATCAGAATCCGCTGCCACATGCGGTGTCACGGTCACACGCGGGTGGTCCCACAAGGCGCTCTCTTTGGGCAGCGGTTCCTTGCGGAACACGTCCAGTGATGCAGCGTGAAGTGTGCCGTCATTCAGGCAGGCCAGAATGTCATCCTCATTCTGCTGCCGCCCACGGCCCGCATTGATCAGGATTGGCGCGCCAAATGGCCCCTTGCGCGAGAGCTTTGAAAGCAGCGCGTGGTTGATGATCTGGTCGGTCTCCGGTGTAGCGGGCAGAAGGCAAACCAGAATGTCGGTGCCCCCCAGAAAGTCATCCATGCTCGCGGCTCCGGCAAAGCTGGCCACACCTTCGATCTGTTTGGTGGTGCGGCTCCAGCCGCGAACCTTGAAGCCCATCATCGCCAGCTTGCGCGCTGCATCCTGCCCCAGCACGCCAAGGCCCATGATGCCAACGCTGATATCCTTTGCGGCATGGGTGGGGAATTGATCCCAGATCTTGTTGCGCTGGTTCTCATCCAACCGCCGCTGCTGGCGGTGATGCATCAGCACGTGCAGCACGATGTATTCGCTCATGCGGTTGGTGAGATCATCATCATTCACGCGCACAATGGGAACACCGCGGGGCAATGTCTTGTCGCTGAGAATGGCGTCGACACCCGCACCCAGCGAGAAAATCACTTTGAGATTGGGCAAATCCTTCAGCACATTCGCGGGCGGAAGCCACGCGGCGGCGTAAGTGATATCTTCCACGCGTCCCATCTCCGGCCAGATGCGGATATCGAGTTGAGGCCGTGCCACCTTCATGGCCTTGGCCCAGGGGGCCGCATCCCAAGTGGGGGTCACAATCAGAAATGCACTCATTGGCGCGTCACGCTTTCATCCGCCTTGTGACTCAGGGCGGCGGCCAGTAAGGCTTTGGTGTAGTCTTCCTTCGGCGTGTTGAAAATTTCATTCGCAGTCCCGCGCTCCACCATTTTGCCATTGCGTAACACGATCACCTCATTGGCCAAAGCGCGCACCACGCGCAAATCATGGCTGATAAAGAGATAGGCCAGCTTGTGCTTGGCCTGCAGGTTGCGCAACAGTTCAACAACTTGCGCCTGCACGCTCATATCCAAAGCCGAAGTGGGCTCATCCAGCATGATGAATTTGGGCTGCAAGGCAAGTGCGCGGGCAATGGCAATGCGCTGCCGCTGGCCACCGGAAAATTCATGCGGATAGCGATCCATGTTGGCAGGCTCAAGGCCCACTTCTGTAAGCGCTTCCGCCACTTTTGCGCGGCGTGCATCGGCACTCATCGATGGGTTTTGAATGGCAAGTCCTTCTTCCACAATCTGCAAAATGCTCATGCGGGGCGAAAGCGAACCGAACGGGTCTTGAAACACCACTTGCATCTCTTTACGTAACGGCCGCATTTCCTTGGCGCGAAGAACGTCAATGCGTTTGCCCCGGTAGGTGATCTCGCCCTGCGATGCGATGAGGCGCAAAATGGCCAGCCCGCAAGTGGTTTTGCCAGAGCCGCTTTCACCCACAATCCCCAGAGTCTGGCCTTCACGCAGCGTGAGA
>JAYTIG010000317.1:0-4467 GCA_043731995.1 Hyphomicrobiales bacterium | reverse complement strand
GTGGCACAAAGCAGTCGGGGCGTAGCGCAGTCTGGTAGCGCACCTGCCTTGGGCGCAGGGGGTCGCGAGTTCGAATCCCGCCGCCCCGACCACTTTGTGAAAACGTGAGCCGAGGCCGCAATGACCGCACGCATCTACAAGCCCGCCCGCAATGCCATGCAATCCGGCAAGGGCAAAGCCACAGAATGGTTCCTTGAATTCGTGCGTGAAACGCGCCACTGCCGACCCGCTTATGGGCTGGACATCGGGCGACACCTCAACTCAGGTGAAGCTGCGTTTTGATACACAGGCGGAGGCTGAGGATTATGCCCGCCGCAATGGTATCGCTTTTACGGCTGAAGCCGAAGCGCCATCGCGCTTGCAGAAAAAGTCCTATCCCGACAATTTCAAGTTCGGCCGCGCGACCAACTGGACGCACTAACGCTTTTCCGCGTATTAACAAGTCTGAGACCCCGTAGCTCAGCTGGACTAGAGCAACGGATTTCTAATCCGTCGGTCGCACGTTCGAATCGTGCCGGGGTCGCCAATCCAATATGATTAGCCGTGGGCCATTTGAATGGTGATATGGTGGTGTTTGTGCCAATGGCGGAATGGGTGCGTGTAAGAATAGTCGCCACTGGCCAACCTTGTATGAAAATGACGCTGGCCGCCACAGCCCCAATTCCATTCTCGCTTTGGTCCCACATCAATATGGATTGAACTGTCATGGCAATAGATGCCAACGCCTCTGCGGCCCGACAGGCTGCGGGCATAGGCAGCTAGGGCGAATTTGTTGATGTGATCCACTTTGATATCGGCGGTATTGCAGCTCAAATGCCAGGATTCCCGTGCACCGCCGATACGGTGATTATGGCTGTAGGATCGGCAGCCGGAGGTTACATCCACGCTGCGGCCATAGTGGCCTTCAATGTGGTGGAGCAGGGCTGTCAGACGCCTGTGCAGGCCCTGAACATGGCCGGAAAGGGCAATGGCATGCTGGGCCATCGCAATGGTGAGGCCAATGGCCAGAACCGCATATTGCAGTGGCTTGGGAACGTTTACCATGATGTCACTCCTTATATTTGTGACATCCTTTCAAACGGCATGCCGTTCCGGTTGCAGCAGCTGCGGCCTGCCCACCTAAGTTCCAATTTAGGTTAAGCGCAGTGGATTTGACGCAGATCAATGCGCGAAATCCGGGCTCTGGCACCCTCAAAGACGTTGGACTAGACTTGAAAGCGCGGCTGTATATTTAACCGTCAAGGTTAAGGCGTGAGCCGCGCTCTTTTTTAGTGCGTTAAGGGTTCAGCGAGTCGCCACATTTTGGCGCAGCTTCAGCGCCCCAGGGCATGATCGGCACGGTTGAGGTGGAGTTTTGCGGCGAGCCATCAATCAGCTTGTCGGTGTAACTCAGATAGACCAACACGTTGCGTTTCGGGTCACAGCCACGCACGATATGCATGGTTTTGAAAAACAGGCTGCGGCGCTGTTCGTAAATGTTGTCGCCCTGTTGGAACTTGGCCTTGATCTTGACCGGGCCGATTTGCCGACAGGCGAGTGAGGTTTCCGAGCGCTGCTCGGCAAAGCCGGCCCAGCCACTCCAACCGCCTTGTTCAGGCACGGTGAAATAGCAGGCCACCCCGTCAATCGTTGGGTCATCAATCACATAGGTGGCGAGCTTGGCATCGGGCGACAGCAGGTGGAAAACGGTGTTCTTCTTGAAGATCAGTTCCGGATCATCGCTGCCGTCGGCCTTCACGGCAGGCGAGAAAACAAGCGTTGCCGCGCAGGCGGCAGCAAGCAAAGGGGCGGCGTGGCGCATGTTCAAACTCCAATTCCAAATTCTTGCATGGCCCGGTCTTGATATGGGCGTAGGCGCAAGGTGGTGATCAAAGCCGCGAATTCAAGTTGCGGCATTCAGGCGCGCAAAACCGGCGTCCAAATCGGCGATCAGGTCATCAGGATGCTCAAGGCCAATATGCAGGCGGAGTGCGGGGCCTGCGGCCTGCCAATTGGTTGCCGTGCGGTGGGGCGTGAAGGGCACCACAAGGCTTTCAAACCCGCCCCAGCTAAATCCCATGGAGAACAAATCCAAATCATCCAGCATGGCGGCCACGGCCTTGTCACTTGCCGGCTTGAGGATGAGTGAGAACAGGCCGGATGAGCCGGTGAAATCACGCTTCCACAAAGCATGGCCTGGTGAGTTGGAAAGCCCAGGATGAAGCACGGTTTCAACTTCGGGTCTTTCGCGCAGCCACTCCGCCACTTTAAGGGCGGATTTCATGTGTCGTTCCAGCCGCACATCCAATGTGCGCAATCCCCTCAGGGCGAGATACATGTCATCAGGCCCGGCGAACTGGCCCATGAGTTCGTAAATCTCCTTGAAGCGCGGCCATGTGGCCTCGTTGCACACAACAGAGCCGAACATGGCATCTGAATGGCCCACAATATATTTGGTGGCGGCCTGCACGGAAACATCACAGCCATGGTCGAAAGCCTTGAAGAAGTGCCCGGCAGACCAGGTATTGTCGATCATGGCCAGGGCGCCATGTTCATGGGTGATGCGCACCATTAGCGGCACATCCATGACTTCCATGGTTTGAGAGCCAGGGCTTTCAAGATAGACCACTTTGGTGTTTGACTTGATCAGTGTACGGAGTTTTTCGCCAGCAAGCGGATCGTAGTAGGTGGTTTCAACGCCGAGGCCCACAAGCATATCGTCACACAAATGGCGCACAGGTGCATAGACTGTATCCACCATCAACAAGTGATCACCTGCCTTGAGGAAGGCGAGAAGTGCAATGGTTACGGCTGCCAGGCCGGAAGACGCAACTTTACAAGCATGGCCGCCTTCAAGCTCTGCAATTGCTTCTTCGATGGCGCGAGAAGTTGGTGTGCCGCGCCGCCCATAGACATATTCCTGCTTACGCGTGCCCAGTGCCGCCATATCCGGGAAGGTTACGGTTGAGGCGTGATAGACTGCGGGGTTCACCATGCCATGTTCGTTGTAGTTTTTAGCCGCCGTGGCAATGCGGGTGGCGGGCCTCAGTTTTGAGCGGTCGGATTTAAGCTTGGACATGGGATTTCCTGGTCTATGTTGGCGCCATCATGCACAGGCTTTTTGCGCCACTCAATGTCTGAAATGTCACCATTGTTGCATATGATCATGCGGGCCGCCCGATTGATGGTCATGGTTCTTTCAGGCATCCTGGCATTGATCATCTGCGTGTTCCTGTGGCAACGCCACGGGGCTGACGGCTTTGCCTTCCAGCAAGGCGATAAGGGCTTTCTGGGCCTAATGGTGCTTCTGCTAGGTTTTTCGCTCTATCTCGTGCGTGGAATAGCGCGTGAGATGAGAAAGCCCTCGCAAGGGGGTTAAACCCCCTTGCCGCCTGGCCCAAGGGTCGCAACACGCAGCAAGTTGGTCGTGCCCGGGTTGCCGATGGGAACGCCCGCCGTGATCAGGATCTTTTCTCCGGGCTTGGCAAATTCCTCGCGGTAGGCGATTTCGCCAGCTTGACTCATCATGTCATCCAGCGATTTTGCATCCGGCACCACCAGCGGGTGAATGCCCCAGGTCAGCGCCATGCGGCGCGCGGTGGCCACGATAGGTGTCAAAGCAAGGATGGGTGCGGATGGACGTTCGCGCGCAATGCGGGCACCGGTGGAGCCGCCGCCCGTGTAACAGACAATGACAGGCACTTGCAGCGTTTCGGCAATGGTGCGGGCTGCTGCGGAAATGGCGTCAGCGGTGGTGTGTTCGGGATCGTTGCGCTGGGCGTGGATGATGCCCTTGTAATAGGTGTCGCCCTCCGCGGATTGGGCAATCTTGTCCATGGTCTGCACAGCTTTTTCCGGCCAGGCACCAGAGGCGCTTTCGGCTGAGAGCATCACCGCGTCAGCACCCTCATAAACTGCCGTTGCCACATCGGACACTTCGGCGCGGGTTGGCACAGGCTCAGTGATCATCGACTCAAGCATTTGGGTTGCCACCACGACCGGCTTGCCGAAGCGGCGCGCAGCGCGCGTAATATGCTTTTGTTTGGCTGGTACGGTTTCAAGCGGCAGTTCCACGCCCAAGTCACCGCGCGCCACCATCAGGCCATCGGCAATTTTCAGGATATCATCAATCACGGGCAGGGCTGATGGCTTTTCAATCTTGGCCATCACGCCGGCGCGGCCTTTCACGAGAACCCGTGCCTCTTCGACGTCTGCTGCGCGCTGCACAAAGGACAGTGCAATCCAATCGACACCGAGCGAAGCCGCGGCTTCAAGATCAGCGCGGTCTTTTTCAGTGAGAGCGGGAATCGGCAGCAGTGTATCTGGCAGGTTGACGCCTTTGCGGTCTGACAAAGTGCCACCGTAGATCACCGTGGTATCGAGGCGGTCGGGCGCTGCCTTGACGATTTGTACACGCAAGCGGCCATCATTGAGCAACAGGTTGTCACCAGCCTTGGCGCCTGCAAAAATTTCCGGGTGAGGCAAAAA
>JAYTIG010000316.1:0-11434 GCA_043731995.1 Hyphomicrobiales bacterium | reverse complement strand
TTTTGCACCTGCCACAAGGCATGCGCCGCCGCCGCAATTACACCGATATGGGCGATGAACGGGGCATGTGCAAGCCACAAGGCGGCATCAATGCTGCCGAGGCTTAACGCGAAGAAAATCGAAAGCCAGATGGGCGTGGATTTGCCGAAAAGGAGGGCTGTGGATTTGACACCGATCAGGGCGTCGTCATCCTTGTCCTGGTGGGCGGAAATGGTGTCGTAAGCCAGCGTCCAGAATATGCCGCCGAGATAGAGTGCGATGGGGGCAGCGCTGAGCGTGCCCGTCTCTGCTGTCCAGCCCACCAATGCGCCCCAGTTGAAGGCGAGGCCGAGCACGAGTTGCGGCATATAGGTTATGCGTTTCATGAAGGGATAGATCGCGACAATCACCAGCGAGGCAATGGCTGTGATGATGGTGAGGCGGTTGAATTGCAACAGGATGATGAGGCCAATGATCAATAGTGCCGCCAGAAAGATGAGCGCCTGTTTGCGGCTCACGCGGCCTGAAGGCAGAGGGCGGTAGCGGGTGCGCTCCACCTTGGCGTCGATGTCTTCGTCTGCAAGATCATTGACCACGCAGCCAGCACCGCGCATGACGATTGCGCCGCTCAGAAACAGAAATCCGTGCAACAGGTTCGGCAGGCCGCCTGCGGGCACGGTGAGTTGCGCCAGCGCCAGCCCCCACCAGCACGGGATAAGCAGCAGCCACCAGCCGATCGGCCGCTCCAGCCGCATGAGTTGGGCATAGGGCAGCCAGCTTGGCGGCAGGCGGCTCACCCAATGGGTTTTCACTGCATCTTTGATGGTGGCATTGCTCACGGGCCGCGTGATACACAAAAGCCATGGCAAAAACCACACCGAGATTGTTCTGTGCCCAATCGTTAGGCAACGCCCGTGAGATTGTGCTGGAGCCGGAACAGGCGCATTATCTGGGCAGCGTTTTGCGGCTGGCGCCCGGCGATGTGGTGAGCCTGTTCAATGGCCTGGATGGCGAATTTCTTGCTCATATTGCCGAGGCGGCGAAGAAGAAAATGATCCTGCGGGTGGAGCGCCTCACCAGCGCCGTCACGCCGCCGCCGGATATTGATTATCTCTTCGCACCGCTCAAACATGCACGGCTGGATTATCTGGTGCAGAAGGCCACCGAGCTTGGCGCGCGCCGCCTGCGCCCGGTGATCACTGCGCGCACAATTGCCGAGCGGGTCAATCTGGAACGCATGAAGGCCAATGTTATTGAGGCGGCAGAACAGTGCAATCTGGTTTTCGTGCCGGAGGTCTTGGAGCCGGTTTCCCTGAATGCAGCGCTGCGGGAGTGGGATGCGGGCCGGGCGCTAATCTATTGCGATGAAACGGCGAGCAAGGGCAATGCCGTGGCGGCTTTGTCAAAACTCAAAACGCCCGCCGCCATTCTGGTGGGGCCGGAAGGTGGATTTACAATTGAAGAACGCGCCATGCTGAAGGCACTGCCTTATGTTACGGCCATCTCCCTCGGCCCGCGCATCATGCGGGCAGATACGGCGGCGGTGGCTGTGATGGCCTTGGCGCAGGCGGTGCTGGGGGATTGGGGTTAAATTTGTTGCCTCGTTCTACCTCATGCTGAGGTGCATCGCGCCAGCGATGCCTCGAAGCATGCGAAGCGAGTTCGGAGTGATGGCGCACCCTTCGAGGCCGCGCAAGGGCACGGCACCTCAGGGTGAGGTGCAAATTGAAGGAAGCCGCTCAGTCATCCAGCCCCTTGCCCTTGAGGATGTTCGGGATAGATTTCTCCACCCGTGCCGTGCGTGTAGCGGATTGTTTGGCGCTGCCGAAGAACAAGAGATAAGCCTTCTGTCGGCCGGGGGTTAGTTCGGTGAAGGCCTTTTTCAACTTGGCACTCTTATCCAGCTTTGCCTGAAATTCTTCCGGCACTTTGAATTCAGCGGCGGTTTTGAAGTTCACTTTCGCGCCGGATTTTTCGATCTCCATGGCCTCTTCGAGACAGGTCTTCAGCCTGGGTTCAAGCTGCTTGATTTCGCCCAAACTGGTGAAGCGAATTTGGCGGGCGGATTGGACGTTTTCGGTTTGCTGCACCAGCAGGCCGCCAGCGTCTTTCATCAGCGCGCCTTTCATGAAAAGAAGGGCGCAGTAGGTTTTGAAGCCGTGGATGAGGACGACATTGGCTCCATCCAGCGTGTAGCAGGGCTGGCCCCATTTCAGTTCCTCGGTGAGGCCAGTGGGAAGCACAATGGCGCGCAGGGCTTCGGTTTCCTCGCGCCAGGTTTTGGCCTTGGCGATGACGGCGGAGACTTTGGGATTGGAAGGGCTTGGGGGCATGGGCAGTTTCTAGTGCCTTTTGTTTAAGTTGTAACCGGAATTGCCAGCCGTGCGCGTAAACCGTAGCCAATAAAGTTACCTAACTGGTCTTGCCCCTGTCATCGCAAGCACCTAGATACAGGCCCAGTTACAGGGAAGAAACAATTGAGCGGGCCAACACCAGAAACCGCCGATGGACGCAGCATCATTGAGTCCAAGGCGCAACTTGTCAGTTATTTTGAACAGGGCGTGAAACCCAGGGCCGAATGGCGCGTGGGCACGGAGCATGAGAAATTTCCTTTCCTCACCGACACGCTGCGGCCCGTGCCTTATGACGGCGCGCGCTCGATCAAGGCGCTGCTGGAAGGCCTGCGCGATGATTTCGGCTGGCAAGGGGTTTATGAGGGCGAGAATATCATCGCGCTGTCTGACCCTCATTCACTGGCCAATATATCACTGGAGCCGGGCGGGCAGTTTGAGCTTTCGGGCGCGCCATTGAACACGGTGAATGATACTTGCGCGGAAGTTTCTGAACATATCCGCCAGGTGAAGATCATCGGTGAGAAGCTTGGCATTGGATTTCTGGGCCTTGGCGCTTCGCCCGTATGGACGCGGGCTGAAACGCCGGTGATGCCCAAGGGGCGCTATGGCATCATGGCGCCTTACATGGACAAGGTGGGTACGCTGGGGCGGGACATGATGTTCCGCACTTGCACTGTTCAAGTGAATCTCGATTTTGGCTCTGAGGCCGACATGGTGAAGAAGTTGCGTGTGTCTCTGGCCTTGCAGCCACTGGGCACGGCGCTGTTTGCCAACTCGCCATTCCTTGAGGGCAAGCCGAATGGCTATCTCTCGTTCCGCAGCCATGTGTGGGAAGACACTGACAACGCGCGCGCTGGCATGTTGCCCTTTGTGTTTGAAGATGGCTTTGGTTTTGAGCGCTACGTGGAATATGCGCTCGACGTGCCGATGTATTTCGTGATCCGCGAGGGCAAATTTGTGAATTGTGCGGGCGAGAGCTTCCGCAAGTTTCTCAATGGGCGGCTGCCGCAGCTTCCCGGAGAGATCCCCACGCTTCGTGATTGGGGTGATCATCTCACCACCATTTTCCCAGAAGTGCGGTTGAAGAAATATCTCGAAATGCGCGGCAGCGATGTGGGCAAGGGGCCACTGCAATGCGCTCTGCCAGCACTGTGGGTGGGGCTGCTTTATGATGATGCGGCACTGGACGCAGCTTGGTCTCTGGTCAGACGGGCGATCCCCGAGCAACGACAACAGCTGCGGCATGATGTGCCGAAGCTGGGGCTGAAGGCCAAGTTCCTTGGGCGGCCCTTGCAGGCCTTGGCCAAGGACGTGTTGGAGATTGCCCGCAAGAGTTTGGTATCACGTGGCTTTGGTGAAGAGGCCTATCTTGGCATTCTGGATGAAGAAGCGCAGAGTGGGCTGACACAAGCTGACAGATTGCTCGAACTTTATCACGGTGCCTGGAAGGGCGACATCACCCCGGTGTTCAAGGCTGCGGCGTTTTAGGCCTCACTCCGCCGCCATCAAACGTGGATTGTTGCCCAGACCTTCGCGCACATGCTGGGCCAAGGCTGCAGCCGCAGGGCTGGCCTTGCCGGGTTTGTGCATCATGCCGATGTCAAAAGCACCGAGCGACGGGAAGCCATCTGCTTCTGTCAGCACACGCATGCCGGGTTTCACGCAGATGCGCGGTAGGGCAGCGATGGCCAAACCCTGCATGACCACGGCGCAAATTGTCTGAAAGTTCGGGCTAGTATAGGCGAGGCGGTAGCGGCGGCCGTGTTTCTCTAGGCCATCAACCGCGAGGCGGCGCCAACCGCAAGAGGCGCTGGCGGCAGCCATGGGGATTACTTCGAGCGTATGGGTTTGATGGCGCGGCGAGGTAACCCAGACCAGCTCGGCACTCAGCAAAGGCTCGCCATCAATGTCGCCCCCGTTGAAGGTGACCACGGCGAGATCAAGCTCGCCATTGCGCACGTGCTCGGCCAGAACACCGGATTGATAGGTTTCCACCTCCATATTGACCATCGGGTGGGTGCGGTGGAAGCGGGCGAGAATCTCTGGCAGGAACAGATCAGCATAGTCATCGGGTGTGCCGAAACGCACGGTGCCGGTCAAATCAGGCTTGGTGAAGGTTGAAACCGCTTCGTCGCTGATTGCCACGATCTTGCGGGCGTATTCAATCAGGCGCTCGCCGTCAGTGGTGAAACGGCTGCCCCGCCCATCCCGGGCAAAAAGCGGGCGGCCCAGCGTTTCTTCCAATCTTTTCATCTGCATGGAGACAGCCGATTGGGTCTTGTTCACTTCCTCAGCGGCCCTGGTGAAGTTGCCGACATCGGCGATGGCGAGGAAGGTTTTGAGCTGGTCAATATCGAGATTGAGGTTCATAGCGGTCACCCATCACATTTCTTGATGCTTAGTATAAAATACATTCGTTGGATAAATCAATCGGAATCTGCGATGAATACTCAACAATACATCACGAAAAGGAATATATCATGGACAACTTCGCATATCATCAGGCCCGGCAGTTTGGCAGCGTGGAGGGCTATGGCCCATTGGCCCAGTTGATTGAGGCCGTCAGGCGCCGTTGGGAACGGTCAAACCAGAAGGGCCGCTAAGCCTATCCACCAAACGGTAAGCCAGCATCATGGCGCCAAGGCCAAAGAGGCCGCCACCGATCGCGGTGGCGACCAGCACACCTTCCGGCCCGGCCATCGCCCCGCCTGCAACGGCAAATGGAATAGTGCCCAGCGTTGCGCGGCCCCAATTGGTCCAGGTTGAATAGATGGGTTTGCCCAAATTGTTGAAGGCGGCGCTGGCCACGAACAACCCGCCCATCAAGGCCCAGGAAATCGCAATCCAGGTGCAAAAGAAATCCACCAGCTCGGCTGCGCGGCCTTCAATGTGAAAGGCCGCAATCAGGCGGTGGCGCAGCAAGAACAAGATCAGTGATGTGGCCGCTGCGTAAAGAATGGCAAAGGCCAAGCCATCACGCAGGGCGCGCTTCACGCGGGGGAAGTTTTTGGCACCGAAGTTCTGGCCGATGATCGGGCCCACCGCGCCCGAGAGAGAAAAGATCACTCCGAAGGCCACGGGCACCACGCGGTTCACCACCGTGCCGCCTGCAATAACGGCATCGCCGTAAGGCGCGAAAACATAAGTCATGTAACCCGCAGCGAATGGGGTTGCGAGCTGGGCGACCAGCGAGGGCAGGGCAATGCCCCAGACCGCCGGAAAATCCCGCTTCAAACCCGTCCAGCTTGGCCGCGCCAGAAAGCGCTGTTTTATGGCAAGGCCATAAAGACCCACGCCGAAAGACAAGACGTAAGCAATGGCATTGGCGGCGGCTGTGCCCTGAATGCCCCAGCCAAATTTGAAAATGAAGATCGGGTCCAACGCCAGTGTCACCAGCGCTGCTGTCAGTGTGTTGTACATCGAGCGCTTGGCATCGCCGATCCCGCGCAAACTGAATGAGCAAGAGAGCGTGCCCGCCAGGAAGATGAAGCCAGGTGAGATTGTCCATACAAACAGTTTGGCCTGATGCGCGGTTTCACCTGTTGCGCCCAGGAACGAGAGAATGGAGCCAATGAAAATGTTGATTATCAGGGTGTAGATGGCGGAAATGGCCATGGCCACCATCATGGCGCTGGTGGCGAACTCCCTGGCACGTTGCGGTTGGCCCGCACCCACTGAGCGCGACACCAGGGCGACAGCGGCAATGCCAGTGCCAATAGACAAAGAGAGATTGGCAAAATCCAATGTGCCCGCAAAGCCGATGGCCGCCGTGATCTGCTGGTTGCCCAGCAAGTTGAGGAAATAGAGATCAGCCAGTTCCACGATGAACAGCGTCATCAGGCCAAGCGCGCCAGTGAGTGTCATCACCACCACATGCCTGAAGATGGAGCCTTGCAGGAAGCGCGCCGTTCTATCTGTCAAAACTCAAACCCCTGATTTCTGGCTTCAGCCACAAGGGCCTCAAAACCAGTGAAGTGATGGGCGCGGAGCCCGGCAATCTTCGCGCCCTCCACATTGGATTTCTTGTCGTCGATAAACCAGCAGAGTTCCGGCTTCTGATTCAGGGCCTGCATCAGTTTGGTGAAGCTGTTCGGGTCTGGCTTCTTGGTGCCGAACTCATATGAACAGAAGCGCAGCTTGAAGATTTCAGCGGCTTCGGGAAACAGTTTGTCGAGATGGTTTTTCACCACAGGGCCATTGTTGGTGTAGATCGCCAGTGAGGCCTGTTGGCTCAACTTGCGTGCGAGATCGAGCACATCTTCATTGGGCTGCATGGCAATGCGCCGTGCTTCAATCCACTGTTCCAGCGAGATGTGGCGGCCGAGGCGCGTGCCAAATTCATGGAGATAGTTTTCAATCACCATATAGCTGCCGGAATCCGCCATATCCTCAAAGCCGGAATCCCACACGGCGGCACGCACATCGCGCGGTGTTACATCGGCAAGCCTTGCCAGTGCGCGCAAGCGGCGGCCCAGATCATAATGGCAGAGCACATCATCCATATCGAAGATGACGAGTTCCGGCTGATCCATCAAACGTGCTCCGGCAGTTGATCCGCCGTGATCAATCCAACAACCGTCATTCCCGCGAAGGCGGGAATCCAGCTTTTGACTGGGTCTTGATCGTGTGATTTAAGCTGGGCCCCCGCCTTCGCAGGGGTGACGGGGCGTGGGTGGGGCATAAGTATTTTTAAAACTTTTTCTTCAGGTGGCGGTTCCGCCAACCGTGAGATTGTTGATGCGAAGCGAAGGCTGGCCCACGCCCACGGGAACGCCCTGGCCAGCTTTTCCGCAAGTGCCGACGCCGGGGTCCAGCGCCATGTCATTGCCCACCATGGCGATGCGTTTTAACGCTTCAGCGCCAGCACCAATAAGAATGGCGCCTTTCACTGGTTTTCCGATCTTGCCATCTTCAATCAAATAGGCCTCGGTGCAGGTAAAGACGAATTTGCCGGAGGTGATATCCACCTGTCCGCCACCGAAGGACTTTGCGTAAAGGCCCTTCTTTATCGAAGCCCGGATTTCATCTGGATGGCGTGTGCCATTGAGCATGTAGGTGTTGGTCATGCGCGGCAAGGGCACATGGGCATAGGATTGGCGGCGGCCATTGCCCGTGGGTTTGACACCCATCAGGCGGGCGTTGAGCCTATCCTGCATGAAGCCCACGAGCATGCCCTTCTCAATCAGTGTGGTGCAATTGGGCGATGTGCCTTCATCATCAATGGTGATGGAGCCGCGGCGATCAGGGATCGTGCCGTCATCAACAACAGTCACTTCATCAGACGCGATGCGGGTGCCCATCAGGCCTGCGAAAGCAGATGTGCCTTTGCGGTTGAAATCACCTTCAAGGCCGTGACCGATGGCTTCATGCAGCAGAATGCCGGGCCAGCCGGGCCCGAGTAGCACGTCCATTTCACCTGCAGGTGCGGCTTCCGCTTCAAGGCCCACGAGGGCCTGGCGCACGGCTTCGCGGGCGGCGTCTTTCCAGTTTGCCTCAGTGATATAGATCAGCGGATCGGCCCTGCCGCCAAAGCCGTGATTGCCCTGGCCAGAAGTGCGATTGTCGCTCGTGGTTACCGATACACCAAAGCGCGTGAGCGGACGCACATCATGGTAGAGCGAGCCATCGCCGCGCGCGATTGTCACCTTTTGCCAGGACGAGCCCAGAGAGACCGAGACTTGCGAAATGCGCGGATCGAGCGAACGCGTGAAGGCATTCACCTCTTCCAGCAGATTGATCTTCTTGGCAAAGCCCATGGCCTCAACCGGGTTGGCATTGCCATAGAGCTTTTTGGTGGTGGGGGCCGGTGCCAGATCAACCTTGGCTTCCTGGCCGTGATTCAGAATCGACGCGCAGGTTTCCGCCGCACGGGCCAGGCTTTCGCCATTCAACATGGTGGAATGGGCATAGGCCGCGGTTTCACCGGTGACGGCGCGCAGACCAAAGCCCTCGCCCTGGTCGAACGAGGCCGAGCGCAGGCGGCCATCATCAAACACCAGCGATTCAGATTGGTTATGTTCAATGAAAAGTTCGCCATCATCGGCATTTTTCAGGACCTCCGCGATGCGCTTCAGCGCAGCATCGCCGCCAAGGGCTGAAAGGTCATCGTGGGCTTCGGTATGGGAGGGTGAATTGCTCATGGCCATTACATAAGCATAAAGGCCCGCCTATGAAAGGGCGGGCCTTTGAAAAGGGTGAAGAGGTGATTTTTACTTGCCGACAAACTTGTCGAGGTCGGCAATGCCTTCGGGAAAGCCGGCCAAGGCAAACTTGATGGGATAGCCATTGCCCGGCCTGTCGTAGATATAGAAAGTGGCGGCCTTGCCTTTGAGGAACTTCTTCATCGTGGCATCAGAGGCTTCGCCAAGCGCTTCGCAGGCGCGCGGATTGCAGCGGGCGAAAGACATGCGGCCTTCCAAAGCCGTGCCATCAATTTCCATGGCAACACCAGTGGGGATATAAACGCCAACAGGCACAAGTGCGCGCATCATGGTTTGCGGCTTGCCATCGGGCCCCTTGATGCGATTGACGATGAGCGAGAGGCCGATGGCCTCATTCTTGTCAGTCTTGCCAGTCTGGGTCATGCCGCAGGATTTTTGGGCGGGTTGGCCACCTTGGGCGGGAACATCGCTGCACTGGACAATCCAGCCGTTATGCGTGGCCACGGTTTCAACCTTGGGCGCATTGGCTGCGTCAGCTGGCGCTGCTGTTGCGCCGGGATTGACGCGTGGCCCAAGCACGGGCGGCGGCGGTGGCGTTTGGCCCTGAACCTGGGTCTGGCCATTGGCATCGGTTTTGCCCTGGGTGGTTTGGGCCTGGGCCATGCCCACATGCCCGGCAATCAAAGCGGTGGCGCAAGCCAAGAGGCAAAACTTGTTAAGTTTCACGATTCGCAAATCCTCAAAAAATGAACTGTTGCGGCAATAGCCCCGCAATTTGGCAAAAACAACACGCAATTTGCCGATGCTATGGGTGCGGCGGCCCACCTCTTCTTTGGGAAATACGGCAGAATTCCGGCCTTGTTGGCAGGCCCAGACTGCATGATTGATTCGCTGCTGGTTCACCGGTTTGTCCAAAGACGGAAAATCGCGGTGGATTTTCTGTTGCAAAACGCTATGGAGCAAGACGTTTTGCCGCGCCTTGTTTCGTTGCGGGGCGGCGGCTATTGTGGTTCACACGGGAATGGGCGGGTTCATGCCGGGGAAATTTGAGGTTTTTCTATGATTCAGATCAAAGTGCGCATTTTGGCCCTGATTGCCGGAGTTTGTGCTTTTCCAGGCTTGGCGCTTGCCGGTGCTGGAACGCCAGTCAACTGGCAAATGGGCTTGCAGGAAGCGGCAACGCCGGTGCAGGAATTCATCATCTCCTTCCATTATTGGATGGTTTGGCTGATTTCGCTGATTGTTCTGTTTGTGCTGGGCCTGCTGATATATGTGATGGTGCGGTTCAACGCCAAGGCCAACCCGATCCCCTCCAAGACCACACATAACTCTCTGGTTGAAGTGGTCTGGACGATTGTGCCGGTGCTGATTCTGGCTGCAGTGGCCATTCCCTCCTTCAAGTTGCTCTATCTCGAACGCAACATTCCCAAGGGTGACATGACGATCAAGGTGATCGGTAACCCGTCTTGGAATTGGACTTATGAATATCCAGACCTCGGCCTGAATGATGACAAGACGGCCAAGGTTGCCTTCACCGCCTATCTGCTGCCGGAAGACAAAGCCAAGGAACAAGGCGTGACCTACTTGTTGGCGACAGACCTGCCAGTTGTTGTTCCCGTCGGCAAAGTGGTGAAGCTGATTGTAACCTCTGATCCAGAGGGCATCATCCATTCCTGGGCCATGCCCTCATTTGGCGTGAAGATTGACGCCATTCCCGGCCGCTTGAACGAAGACTGGTTCCAAGTGACCAAGGAAGGCATTTATCACGGCCAATGCTCGGAACTTTGCGGCAAAGAACATGCCTTCATGCCCATCGAAGTGTGGGCCGTTCCCGAAGACAAGTTCAAGGCCTGGGCCGATCTGGAGCTCAAGAGCCCCAAGCCTGAGGAACTCAATGCATTTCTCAAAACCATTCGCCCAGCGGCTGATACAGTCGCGGCCAACTGAAATTTAGGGGCTTTACATCCATGGCACAGGCACAAGCACTGCATGATGATCACCACGCTGACCCGACGGGCTGGCGGCGCTATGTTCTTTCCACCAACCACAAGGACATCGGTTCGATGTATTTGTGGTTTGCCATCGTGGCAGGTTTGATTGGTGGCATTCTCTCCATTCTCATGCGCATGGAATTGCAGGAGCCGGGCATCCAGATTTTCAAAGGTCTGGCCCAGATGGTTTATGGCGTTTCTGCTGATGCCGCACTGGATAACGGCAAGCAGATGTTCAATGCCTTCGTGACAGCGCATGGACTGATCATGATCTTCTTCATGGTGATGCCCGCGATGATCGGCGGTTTTGGCAACTGGTTCGTGCCGCTGATGATTGGCGCACCGGACATGGCCTTCCCGCGCATGAACAATATTTCCTTCTGGCTGCTTGTTCCCTCATTCGCGCTGCTTCTCACTTCAATGTTTGTTGAGGGGCCACCCGGCATGCATGGTGTGGGTGGTGGCTGGACGATTTATCCGCCGCTGTCTTCAACGGCTGGCCAGCCTGGCCCTGCCATGGATTATGCGATCCTGTCGCTGCATCTTGCGGGTGCCTCATCCATTCTTGGTGCCATCAATTTCATCACCACCATTTTCAACATGCGTGCACCGGGCATGACGCTGCACAAGATGCCGCTGTTTGTGTGGTCGGTGCTTGTCACCGTGTTCCTGCTGCTGTTGGCCTTGCCGGTTCTGGCTGGTGCCATCACCATGCTGCTGACTGACCGCAACTTCGGCACATCTTTCTTCGTGCCTTCCAAGGGCGGTGATCCGCTGTTGTTCCAGCATTTGTTCTGGTTCTTCGGCCATCCGGAAGTTTATATTCTGATCTTGCCCGGCTTCGGCATCGTCAGCCAGATCATTTCCACCTTCTCCAAGAAGCCGATCTTCGGCTATCTCGGCATGGCCTATGCCATGGTGGCGATTGGTGTGGTGGGCTTTGTGGTTT
>JAYTIG010000315.1:0-4469 GCA_043731995.1 Hyphomicrobiales bacterium | reverse complement strand
ATAACAGGCTCGTTTGGGCTGCTGCCTTCCGGCCCTGACCCGGTTGGCGAGCGTTACGTCCGCAAGCCAACCTCCCGGGCGGCTATATGGGCGGGGATGGGAGAAAAGGCAAGTGCCACGCTTCCTCCCTCCCCCTTGCGAGGAGGGCCGGGGTGGGGGTCGAGTGGAGGGATCAGAATCGTTTCAGACAAGGCGTGCAGCGCTGAGCGACCCGCACCCTTAATCCCTCCCCGCAAGGGGGAGGGAAACATTTCGGAGCCATTCCCGCACCACACGTGCCGCTTCCGCCGGATATTCCAGGATTGGGAAGTGGCCGCAGGCTGGCAGGATGACGCACTGGCCATGGGGCACGGCAACGGAGATTTTCTGGCCCACCTCCGCAGACGTGTACTGGTCGTGATCGCCCCAGAGGCAGAGCACGGGGCATTTGATTTCGCCCATGCGCGGCCAGAGGTCAGTGCGATAGGCCAGCGCATCGGATTGCAGCGCAAAGTTTTCCGGGCCGAGTTTGCGCGACATGGCGCGAAAGGCTTCCATGGTTTGCGGCCCGCGCGGGCCGGGCAGATGGGAAATGATGTCGCCCATCTCTTGCAGCACTTCTTCAAACTCCGCGCCGCGGACACGCGCCGAGCGTTTGAGGCCCGCTGCTTGATCCACCACAGGGCCCGGCCCCGCGCCGATGAGGATGAGGCCTTTCACGCGTGCAGGCGCTGCCAGTGCGGTTTCCATTGCCACGCGGCCCCCAAAGCTGGTGCCCATCAAGATGAAGTCGCGTGGTGCTGATGCAAGAACTTGCTCAACACATCCCGCCATGCGGTTGGCCACGGCGACGATGGTTTTGCCTTGGACGCCAAGCGCCGCGTTGAAGGGTGCATAGAGGCCAGCATCGCAGCCAAGGGCGGGGATTTGGATGAGAGTGAGCATGGAAAGCTTCATAGCACGCCCCGCTTCCTGCACTATCCCAACCACCGTCATTCCAGCGAAAGCTGGAATCCCGCTTTGAATCCAGAACACATGAATCGAAGCGGGACCCCAGCCTTCGCTGGGGTGACGATTGGGAAAAGAACGCGTAGAATGAAAACCATGATCGCCATCATCTTTGAAGTTGAGCCGCATGACGGCAAGGCGGATGCTTATTTCGCCCAAGCGCTGAATTTGAAGCCGCTTCTGGAAACCATGCCTGGTTTCATTTCTGTGGAGCGCTTTGAAAGTGTGACGCAGAAGGGCAAGTTTCTTTCGCTTTCGTTTTGGAAAGACGAAGAGTCCATCAAGCACTGGCGCAACATTGAAGAACACCGCCACGTGCAGGAGATGGGGCGGCGGGTGATTTTCAACGACTACCGCCTGCGCGTGGCCCATGTGATCCGCGACTATGGGATGAATGAACGCGCCGAAGCGCCACAGGATAGCAAAGCGCGGCATATCCCACTTTGACTAAATCCTACTTTGACTAAATCCCACTTTTATGATATCCTACCACTTTAAGAGGTAAGATATGCCGAAATCGAATGAAATCATGCTCCGTCCTGATGCCAAGGGGCGCATCACTTTGGGCGCCATGGCCAAAGGTGTCTCAAGCTACCGGGCGCACCAAGATGAACACGGCAAGATCGTTCTGGAACCCTTCACCGAAATTCCGCTGCGGGAGCAGTGGCTGTGGAAGAATCCTGAGGCTCTGGCCGCCGTACAGCAGGGCATCAAGGATGTCGGCGAAGGCCGCGTTACACGAATGCCAAGCTTTGCAAAATATGCTGATGACGACATTGAGTAATGTCATTTTTCATCGACATGTCCGACAAGGCCAAGGCTGACTTTGCCAAGATTGAGAAAAACCCGTCATCCGCAAAACGGTTCAAGGCAGTTCGGAAAGCGTTGGGCCTGCTTGAAACCGATCCGCGCCATCCCGGCTTGAACACCCACAAATATCAAACATTGCGCGGCACGAACGGCGAAGAGGTGTTTGAAGCCTACGCCGAAAACAACACACCCGGTGCTTACAGAATTTTCTGGCACTATGGCCCAGACAAGAATGTGATCACCATTCTCGCCATCACACCGCATCCGTGAGATCGCCATCCCGTTGGCACACGCTGGTGGGCAGCGGCTCATTCCTGGGTAACCATGCTCGCATCTCAGGACTTGGCGCCTTGCGCGGAAAATCCCATAATGGTGGTAGTATTTCTTAGAGCACCAAGGGGCAGTGGAGCTTGCAAGCAATGACAAATCCGGGATCAAGACCCGTTCCACTTGTTCCATGGGATACTTGGCAGGACAAGCTTTCCACAAGTCTTCTCATCGGGCTGTTGCTTTTGATACCAGCTATTTTAGCATTCTCCCCAACTTTTGACATTCCAATCTCGCGGCAAGCCTCAACTTGCCGTCTCAAGAGTTGGGCATATTGGCAGCCTGAGGGGAATGGCGGTGACAATGCCCGAATAGCAGTGAAGTGTGCCTTACCCGGCGGCAAGGTGATCAATCTGTCGCAGCCCGTTGGCTGGCAGCCGCCAGACGTCGATAGCGAAATCAAAATTAAGATTGTCAACTACAGACTCTCAGGCCCCTACTACTACGCAAAATAAAAACGCGGCACCTTGCGGCACCGCAGGATAGCAAGGCATGGCAAGATGGAAAATGAATTTGGTTTGCGTGACAAGTTGCAGTTGTTTCTAGTCATCATAGTTTTTGGCATAGGATTTGCGCTATATCACATGAACGTTGCTGTGCGCAGCGAAGAAGTCGAAGGCATCGTAACAGGCATTGGCACTGCAACTGATAAATATCTGGCAAATAACCCTGTGGTTACGGTTCGAGTCGCGGATGGTCGTGAGGTTGCAGTGCTTTACCCGGCCAGCAAGGACCTTCCGAAGATTGGCGATACGATGAAGCTAACGCGCGGCTTCAATCGCTTCATTGGCGACCAATTTTCATATGCGCCATGATTCGGCGAGGACAGAGAAAAACGCGCATGAGTAAAGTCTTCTCCCGCTTCGCGGGCGAGGACGGAAATAAAAACGCGGCGTCTTGCGGCACCGCGTTTCAAATGCGTTAGACGAATTACGCCTTATGCGTCTTGCTCGGCGTTCGCCTCGGCAGGTGCTTCGCCGCCCTGCTTCTTGGTGAGGTCTTCGCCGGTGACCTGATCCACGGCCTTCATCGACAGCTTGATCTTGCCGCGGTTGTCGAGGCCGACGAGTTTGACCTTGACCACATCGCCTTCCTTCACCACGTCCGACACCTTGTTCACGCGGTGTTGGGCGAGTTCGGAAACATGGACGAGGCCATCCTTGGCGCCGAAGAAATTGACGAAAGCGCCGAAGTCCATGACCTTGACGATCTTGCCTTCGTAGATTTCGCCCATTTCCGGCTCTGACACGATGCCCTTGATCCACTTCAAGGCAGCCGCGATCGCCGCACTTGAAGACGACGCCACCTTGATGGTGCCATCGTCCTGGATGTCAACTTTCGCGCCCGTCTTCTCCACGATTTCGCGGATGACCTTGCCGCCGGTGCCGATCACTTCACGGATCTTGTCGGTGGGGATCTTGATGGTTTCAATGCGCGGGGCATGTTCACCCAGGCTGGTGCGCGCGTTGGTGAGCGCCTCCGCCATCTTGCCGAGGATATGCAAACGCCCATCCTTGGCCTGCCAGAGGGCCACCTTCATGATCTCTTCGGTGATGCCGGTGATCTTGATGTCCATCTGCAGCGAGGTGACGCCATTGGCGGTGCCTGCCACTTTGAAGTCCATGTCACCCAGGTGATCTTCATCACCCAGAATATCGGACAACACGGCAAAGCGCTCGCCTTCCTTGATCAGGCCCATGGCGATGCCTGCCACAGGGGCCTTCAACGGAACGCCAGCGTCCATCAGCGCCAGTGAAGCGCCGCAGACGGAAGCCATCGATGATGAACCGTTGCTTTCCGTGATCTCTGACACAACACGGATGGTGTAAGGGAACTCAGACTTGTCTGGCAGCATCGGATGGATGGCGCGCCAGGCGAGCTTGCCATGGCCGATTTCGCGGCGGCCCGTGGCCCCCATGCGGCCCACTTCACCCACCGAGAAGGGAGGGAAGTTATAGTGCAGCATGAAGGTTTCCTTATACATGCCGTCGAGCGAGTCCACGTATTGTTCGTCTTCGCCGGTGCCCAGGGTGGTAACAACCAGCGCCTGGGTTTCACCACGCGTGAACAGCGCAGAGCCGTGGGTGCGTGGCAGAACCGAAGCCTCGGCAACAATCGCGCGCACCGTCTTGGTATCGCGGCCGTCAATGCGGTGGCCGGTGTCAAGGATGTTGTTGCGGACGATGTCCTTTTCGAGGTGCTTGAAGGCCTCACCGACTTTTTGTTCGGTTGGGGCTTTGGCATCATCCTTGTTGATCAAGGCGGCCTTCACGGCATCTTTTGCCTTGGCGACTGCGTCTTGGCGGTCTTCCTTTTTGGCGATGGCGTAAGCGGCGCGCAGATCT
>JAYTIG010000314.1:0-4470 GCA_043731995.1 Hyphomicrobiales bacterium | reverse complement strand
AATGTGAGTTTCACCTATTTCGGTGATGGCGCGGCTAATCAAGGCCAAGTTTATGAAACTTTCAACATGGCCTCAATCTGGAAGTTGCCTGTGGTGTTTGTGATTGAGAACAACCGCTATGCCATGGGCACGTCGGCGCAACGCTCAACCGCTGCCTCTGATCACCTGGGTGAACGTGGTGAGGCGTTTGATATTCCCTCTGAACAGGTGGACGGCATGGATGTGCGCGCGGTGAAGGAAGCGGCCGACCGGGCTGTGGAACATTGCCGAGCGGGCGAGGGGCCTTATATTCTGGAAATGATGACCTATCGCTATCGCGGCCACTCGATGTCTGATCCGGCGAAATACCGCAGCAAGGAAGAAGTGCAGAAGATGCGCGAAGAGCATGACCCCATTGAACAAGTCAAAGCGCGTATCCTCAAGGCCAACCGTGCAACAGAAGATGACTTGAAGAAGATAGACGCCGATATTCGCGAAGTGGTGACTGCGGCGGCAGATTTTGCCACCAATGATGCGCCACCTGCGGACAGCGAACTTTATACCGATATTTACAAAGTGGCCTGAGGAGAAAACCAATGCCCACCATCCTCATGCCCGCGCTTTCGCCGACCATGGAAGAAGGCAAGCTTTCCAAATGGCTGAAGAATGTCGGAGACCAGATCAAGTCTGGCGACATTCTGGCCGAGATTGAAACCGACAAGGCCACGATGGAAGTGGAGGCCATTGACGAAGGCCCGCTCACCGAAATCCTCGTTCCGGCAGGAACCGAAGGTGTGAAAGTGAATTCGCCGATTGCCGTGATTGGCACTGCTTCGGCAAAGCCAGTTGCTGCACCGACAGCAGATGCACCAGCTCCCGCCGCAGTGGCTGCGCCGCATGTAGCCGCGCCTGCACCTGCGGAAGTAGCAGATCCTGAAATCCCCGCTGGCACCGAAATGGTGACAATGACGGTGCGCGAAGCCATTCGCTCTGCCATGTCAGAAGAAATGCGTGCCGACAAGGACGTATTCCTGATGGGTGAAGAAGTGGGCCAGTATCAGGGCGCCTACAAAATCAGCCAAGGCATGCTGGATGAATTCGGGCCAGAGCGCGTACTCGACACGCCAATTACCGAACATGGCTTCACGGGCATTGCGGTTGGTGCCGCTTTCGCAGGCCTGAAACCCATATTGGAATTCATGACCTTCAACTTCGCCATGCAGGCGATTGACCATATCATCAACTCAGCCGCCAAGACACTGTATATGTCAGGCGGGCAGATGGGTGGTTCCATTGTGTTCCGTGGGCCCAATGGTGCCGCGGCGCGTGTGGGCGCACAGCACTCTCAAGATTATGCCGCGTGGTATTCGCAGATCCCTGGCCTTAAAGTTGTCATGCCTTATTCAGCGGCGGATGCAAAAGGCTTGATGAAGGCCGCGATCCGAGATCCAAACCCGGTAATTTTCCTCGAAAATGAAATTCTTTATGGCAAGAGCTTTGAGGTTCCAAAACTTGATAACTGGGTTGTGCCCATTGGCAAGGCGCGCGTGGCGCGGCCTGGGCAACATGTCACTATCGTTTCCTTCGGCATCGGCATGACTTATGCGCTGGGCGCGGCTGAAAAACTGGCCGCTGAAGGCATTGAGGCCGAAGTGATTGATCTTCGCACCATCCGCCCGATGGATATTGAAACGGTGGTGCGCTCGGTTCAGAAGACCAACCGTTGTGTGTGTGTGGAAGAGGGCTATCCGCAATTCTCGGTGACATCCGAAATCGCTGCCCAGATCATGACCCACGCGTTTGACTATCTTGACGCGCCGGTGGCGCGCGTGGCCGGCAAGGATGTGCCGATGCCCTATGCCACCAATCTTGAAAAACTGGCCGTGCCGCATGTGGATGATGTGGTGGCCGCCGCTAAGGGAGTTCTCTATGTCTGATCACGATCATCACCACCACGACCATTCCCACGAAACCCACCCGCATCAGCTGCAGCCGCCGCATGAAGTGTTTCATGATGGCAAGGCGGGCGAGATTGCGCGGGCTTGGATCACCAATGGCCATCTGTCGCTGTCTCTGCATTCCATGGCGTTTGGCAAGCCGGACATGTGGGGCCATGTGCTGGCCGGCATGGCGCAGCAGGTTGCTGGCTCCATGGAAGAAATGGGCCACGGCAAAATGGCATCCAATCTCGACATCATTCGCAAGGTGCTGGTGGATGACCTGAACAAGGCCGCCGCTCAATCTTCGGTTCTCTCCAACAAGGGTTAAACCCATGTCCGCCACTGTTCTCATGCCCGCCCTTTCGCCGACGATGGAAAAGGGCAAGCTTTCCAAATGGCTCAAGAAGGAAGGCGACAAGGTGAAGAGTGGCGACATTCTTGCCGAAATCGAAACCGACAAGGCCACGATGGAAGTCGAATCCATCGATGAGGGCGTGTTGGCGAAGATCCTTGTGGCCGAAGGCACGGATGATGTGGCGGTGAACACCCCGATTGCCGTGATTGCGGCTGAGGGTGAAAAACTGTCGGACATGCCTGCCGCAGCGCCAACACCGAAGGCGCCTGCGGTCGTTGCGGCTGCGCCTGCAGCGGTTGCTAGTACTACTACGGCTGTGGCTCCGGCCAGCGCCGCATCTTCTTCCGGCTCGCGCGTATTTGCATCTCCACTGGCGCGGCGCTTGGCCAAGGACAAGGGCATCGAAATTTCATCCTTGCACGGATCAGGCCCACATGGCCGCATCGTGGTGAAGGATGTGGAGGGGGCAAAGCCTGGTGCGGCACCTGCCGCCAAGTCTGGTGCACCCGCTGCCGCCTTTTCGCCTGCGCCATCAGATGAGGCCGTGCTCAAGGTGTTTGAGCCGGGCTCATATGATCTCGTTCCGCATGACACGATGCGCAAGGTGATCGCGCGGCGCCTGACGGAATCCAAGCAGCATGTTCCGCATTTCTATGTCACGGTGGATATTTCGCTGGAATACCTTTTGGCCCTGCGTGAACGGTTGAACGCTGCCGCGCCCAAGGACAAAGAGGGCAAACCCAAGTGGAAAATCTCGGTCAATGATTTCGTGATTAAGGCCATGGCCATGGCGCTGGTGAAAGTGCCGGATGCCAATGTGGCCTGGACAGAGAATGCCATGGTGCGCCACAAGCATGCCGACATCGGCGTGGCCGTGTCGATCCCCGGCGGCTTGATTACACCCGTTGTTCGTGCCGCCGAAACCAAGGGCCTGGCACAGATTTCATCCGAGATGAAAGATTATGCCGCCCGCGCCAAGACCCGCAAGCTGAAGCCGGAAGAATACACCGGCGGTTCCTGCTCGGTTTCCAACATGGGTATGATGGGAGTCAAAAACTTCTCTGCCATCGTCAACCCGCCGCAGGCCTCGATCCTTGCAGTGGGTGCTGGTGAGCGCCGGGCCGTGGTGCGCGGCAATGACATTGTGGTTGAACAGCAGATGAGTGTGACACTTTCCACCGACCACCGCTGCATTGACGGCGCGTTGGGCGCTGAGTTCCTGGGTGCGATCCGAATGTATCTGGAAGAACCTGGGTTGATGTTGGTGTGAGGTTGAGATGAAACACATCCTCGCATTTGGAGACAGTCTCACCTGGGGTGCGGTGGCCATCAAGCGCTTGCGGCATCCGCATGACGTGCGTTGGCCGAATGTGTTGGCGGCGGGGCTGGGCGGAAAGGCGCGCGCCATCGAAGAGGGCCTCAATGGCCGCACAACGGTGTTTCCCGACCCTACCGAAGATGTGGAGCGCAATGGCGCCATCGCGCTGCCCATGCTGCTTAAAACCCATGAGCCGCTTGATCTCGTCATCATCATGCTTGGAACCAATGACATCAAATTTGCCAACCGCTGCCGGGCCTTTGATGCTTCGATGGGCATGGCGCGGTTGATCGGTATTGTGCAGCGCTTTCCCTTCAATGAGAATTACGCAAGGCCGCAGATTCTCATTATGGGTCCGCCGCATCTTGTGAAAACCGATGACGAATGGTTCAACAACCTGTGGGACCACGCCATTGAGGAGTCGAAATTGTTCGCCCAGCATTATGCGCGGGTGGCCAAGGAGGAGGGCGTGCATTTCTTTGATGCCGCTTCCGTGGCCAAGGCTGACCCTGCCGATGGCGGGCATTTGGATGGAGATAATACAATTGCCATCGGCAAGGCGCTGGTGCCGGTGGTGAAGGGGATATTGGGGATCTGAGTTTTTGTCCCATGCTTCGAGGCTTTGCGTGCCGCAAAGCGCCTCAGCATGAGGATTGGTTTAATTCTACCTCACCCTGAGGTGCCGCGAAGCGGCCTCGATGGGTGCGCAAGGAGTGAAAAATGGCTGACACTGCATTCGACGTTCTCATCATCGGCGCTGGGCCCGGCGGCTATGTGATGGCCATTCGCGCAGCACAGCTTGGTTTCAAAACAGCCATTGTGGAGCGTGAGCATTTGGGCGGCATTTGCCTCAACTGGGGCTGTATTCCCACCAAGGC